>NZ_JAGTPI010000046.1:0-47789 GCF_021147825.1 Pseudomonas quasicaspiana | reverse complement strand
ATCTGCCTGAAAAACCGCTATCGCGGCCTCGCGGTGCTCGTGCGCTCCTACAGACTGATTCCAATCGCATGTTGATGACAGGAGCTTTCAACCTGAACCCCGTAACCCCGGATGGCCGTTATTTCATTGTCAAAGGGCAACTGTGGCGCTGTTCCAATCCTGCACTGGATGAGAATGAGCGCCAGCGCCTGGTGAAAGACCTGATGGCCGCACGCTGCTCCGTCAAGGCAGCAAAGGCGTCGGGTGATCCTGATGAGATGACGGCGGCGAGATCAGCCGTTCAGTCGGCGAAAGTGGCCTTGGGGGAACGTGGGCCGGTGTGGTGGAAGGACGGTGCACCGGACTTCAACAGGCACAAGGTCGTCAATACACCGTACGCGGAGTGGTATCGGTCGCTGGGAGACGTCACTTCTTAGCACCAGGAAATAGTGGTAGCCCGATAGACGCCGGTTTTCAGAAGAAAAAGGAGACCAGGAGACTGCAAGAAGCTTTGAGTCAGATGGTGTCCCAGGGCAGGTTCGAACTGCCAACCTTCCCCTTAGGAGGGGGATGCTCTATCCAATTGAGCTACTGAGACGCAGTGGCCAGCACACAGAACTGTGCCAGCGAGGACGGCGTGCATGTTAACGACACATGACCATTTTGTCATGTCGTCTTTGGCTTACACGGCTGTGGTCCATATCCGTTTAATTTGCCCGAAATCTGCACGGTCATGCATTTTGCAACGTTTCATATGGCCATCATTGCAAAACGCATGCAAACACCCTCCTGCAGACATTTCAAGCTATTGATTTATAAGGGTTTTATTAGCAATCAAAGTTGGCATGCAGACTGCACTATTACTGACGGTAGAGACCCTTCCTTAAGAAAGTTCCATCGGAGGTAAATGAAAATGAACATCACCCTTTCAGTGTTGAACGCTGCAGCGCTGGTTGCACTGGTGGCTTTTCATTTTCAGGACGATGGTAAAGCAGAGCAAACCGCGCTGCAGACTCAGCCGCACCACCTGCTGCGCCAGGCACCGCAGCTGGCGGTCATGACTGATCGCAGCAACAAGCCTCAAGCTGTGACGCTTGCCAATGACGGCGATTCCCAAGCCTCTGGCTCAGCAAATCTGAGAACTGAGCCTCGCTGGGTTTTCTGAAGTCTTCCACGCCTCCGTGATGCAACGAATAATCGAAAAGAGAACCGCCATGTCCAAGTCCGCTGTGTCATTCATCCTCCTTGCCTTGCTGGCTGTAGCTGTTGACTTTCAGTTGCCTGCAACGGCTGAAGGGCTGAGTAGTGCTGCAAAGATCGCTGCTGGTGTGTTTTCGGTTCTGTTTGTTGTCGCTCTGATCCTCGGTCGCCGTTTCAAATTCGACCCGGTACTTCGTTAACTGCAACCCCCTCCTCTGCGGATCCATCATTTGCGATCCAGCGAAGCGTCAAGCGCGGGACTGGCGGGCTACCCGTCACGTCTGTCGGCCAGCATTCGTATTCCACTGGCAACCTTCTAAGCTGACAAATAGCCATCACGGCAGTCATGGGCTCGTAAAAGGTACGAATTCGCACCTTACAGATGAGCGGATGCTTTAGGGCTTTGCTAATTCGCTCGCAATTCTGATAATTGGTGCTGGCTAATCGCCTTTATCTGAGTCAATATTTGTCACAGAATTGACGCCAAGGATATGGCAGATTGGGGCATGATGCTGGCCTCTTGAGAACACGGTTGAACATTTCGCCAAAAGGGCTGTCACAGATTGACATCCATGCGGCGACTTGCAAGAACCGCTCCCCCTGAACTAACCGGTTAAATATATGAGCCCTATGAAACAGGCTACTTATTCCAGCCGCACGGCTGACAAGTTCGTCGTACGTCTACCAGACGGCATGCGTAATCGTGTGCAAGAGGTAGCTAAAAACCACCATCGCAGCATGAACTCAGAAATCATTGCTCGCCTCGAACAAAGCTTGATTCAGGAAGGTGCACTGGGCGACGAACCTAGCCTGCGCCTCGACAGTCCTGAGCTGTCCCTGCATGAACGTGAATTGCTGCAACGCTTTCGTCAATTGTCCCACCGTCAGCAGAACGCACTGGTGTCACTGATTGCACACGACACTGAGCTGGCTGCAGACAACGAAGACTGATCGCAAGATCAAGTTTTTCAAGCCAGCGTAATTGCTGGCTTTTTTTATTCGCGGATTTTTATTGCTTAGTTATTTGTAGTACCACCTTGTAAGACATATCCGCGAACCATAAAAAAACCGCCTGCGAGGGCGGTTTTTTTATGCAGCTAAAACAACTAAAGCAGGAAGATGGTGGCCAGCCCCAAGAAGATGAAGAAGCCACCACTGTCGGTGACTGCTGTGATCATGACGCTCGCCCCCATTGCCGGGTCTCGGCCGAGCTTGGACAGCGCCATAGGGATCGTGACCCCCATCAGGGCTGCCAGCAGCAGATTGAGTGTCATGGCCGCTGTCATCACGACACCCAGCGACCAGCTGCCATAGAGCAGATACGCCACGACCCCAATCACCCCACCCCACACGACACCGTTGATAAGCCCCACCGCCAGCTCTTTGCGCAGCAGGCGCTTGGTGTTGCCGGTATTGACCTGGTCGAGCGCCATGGCCCGCACGATCATTGTGATGGTCTGATTACCCGAGTTACCGCCAATCCCGGCCACAATCGGCATCAAGGCTGCCAGCGCGACCAGCTTCTCGATAGAGCCTTCGAACAAGCCAATCACACGCGAAGCCAGGAATGCAGTGATCAGGTTGATTGCCAGCCACGCCCAACGGTTATGCAGTGAGCGCCAGACGGAAGCAAAGATGTCTTCCTCTTCACGCAAACCGGCCATGTTGAGGACTTCGGTTTCGCTCTCTTCACGAATGAGGTCAACCATTTCGTCGATGGTCAGACGGCCGATCAGCTTGCCGTTCTTGTCCACCACCGGCGAGGAGATAAGGTCGTAACGCTCGAACGCCTGAGCGGCCTCGTAGGCATCACCATCCGGGTGAAAACTCACCGGATCATTGGCCATGACCTCCGACACCTGCTTCTCAGGGTCATTGACCAGAAGGCGCTTGATGGGCAGCACGCCCTTGAGCACGCCGTCGTAATCGACTACGAATAACTTGTCGGTGTGCCCCGGCAGCTCTTTCAGACGACGCAGGTAGCGCAGAACGACTTCAAGGCTCACATCCTCACGGATCGTGACCATCTCGAAGTCCATCAGCGCGCCGACTTGCTCTTCATCGTACGACAGCGCAGAACGCACACGCTCACGCTGCTGAGTGTCCAGAGCTTCCATCAGCTCATGGACAACATCCCGGGGCAGCTCGGGGGCAATGTCAGCCAGTTCGTCGGCGTCCATTTCCTTGGCGGCAGCCAGAAGCTCGTGATCGTCCATGTCGGCGATCAGCGTTTCCCGAACGGAATCGGATACTTCGAGGAGGATGTCGCCATCGCGGTCCGCCTTGACCAACTGCCAGACCGTCAGACGATCTTCGAGAGGCAATGCTTCCAGGATGTAGGCGACGTCGGCAGAGTGAAGATCTTCGAGCTTGCGTTGCAGCTCGACCAGGTTCTGCCGGTGAACCAGATTTTCTACACGGTCTTGATTCTGACCTTCCTGACGATGAGTCAGGTCTTCAACAATACGCTGGCGCTGCAGGAGCTCGATAACCTGAGCCAGACGATCCTGCAAACTATCCTGCGTTTTTTTTACTTCGATTTCGGACATAGGCGAACTCCACTCCCAGCAGCGGAGCACGCCGGGAGATCAATCAGTTAATGCATGATTGCTTAAAGAAACTGTTGAGTAACTACTGGGTAAGTCCATGGAGGTTTTCCACAAGCCCCGGCGGGGCTGACGGGCGCAATCATACACCGCTTGACCACATTGCACGCTACAAAATTCTGGCCAGAACAAGCGCTTGCAACACAAACTTCATAATCTGCGCGGCAATAGACCTTCGACGACACATCCCGCCAAGAAAACACCTGCCCGGCCAAATGACCTTGACTAGTCTTTTGCGACATCCGTTACGGAAGACCCCAGATGAACCAAACGCACGCCCGCCTTCTAGGCCTCGCCCTGCTATGCTCTTCAACCTTGCTGCAAGCATCGAGCGTTCTGCGCTGCGAAGACGCTACCGGCAACATCACCTTCACCACCCTGGGCTGCCCAAGCGGAGAGGACGTACAGTGGCAAGACGCTTACAACGCGCCGCCCGGCTCGGTTACGCCGTTGCTTCCCGGCGCTGAACAGCAGGACAGATCCGGTAGAAGATCAGCACAAGCCGCTCAATCAAAAGCTGCTCAATCAGAAGAATTGGTAATAGTCGGTCAGCGTGACGACGGATGCGGCAACCGCCTGAGCCCCGAGCAACGTCGACGGGCGATCATCAATCAGCAGACGCCACCCGGCATGACGCGCAAGGACGTAGAAAGCTTGCTGGGCAGACCCGACAAGGTCTCAAGCAGAAATGGCGAGACGCGATACGTGTATAACGAGAAGAAAGGCCGCAGTAGCCAGGTCACATTCGACGAGCACGACTGCGTAAAAGGCAAACGCTAGAAAGCAAAAAGCCCGTATCAGACGATACGGGCTTTTTGGTGTTTGGTGCACTCGACAGGATTCGAACCTGTGACCGCTCGGTTCGTAGCCGAGTACTCTATCCAGCTGAGCTACGAGTGCATTAGCGCTTGATAAACCAGATCACCGCTGGTTACAACAAAGTCACCTGCATTACTGCAAACAACTCTTAAATGGTGCACTCGACAGGATTCGAACCTGTGACCGCTCGGTTCGTAGCCGAGTACTCTATCCAGCTGAGCTACGAGTGCATTTGTTGCCGCGCATTATAGGCCGTCGAATCTTTTGGTCAAGAACTTTTTTCTAGTAAATTCAACAACTTACCGATTAAAGCCAGATACAACGTACTACGCAAATAATGGCGGAGAACGGGGGATTCGAACCCCCGACACCCTTGTGAGGTGTACTCCCTTAGCAGGGGAGCGCCTTCGGCCACTCGGCCAGCTCTCCGCAACACGGGGCGTATAATAACCACCCTTTTCCCCGTTTGCAAACCAAAAATTCAATAAAAATTAATGGCTTGGTTCTTCGTCCTTCTCTTTCTTGATGCGCAGGTAAATCTCTTCACGGTGGACAGCGACTTCCTTGGGTGCATTAACACCAATGCGCACCTGGTTACCTTTGACGCCGAGCACGGTCACGGTGATTTCTCCATCACCAATGATCAGGCTTTCTGCGCAACGACGAGTCAGAATCAGCATACCTTTCTCCTCACGCACTACATTCAGGAACAACAGTCTGCAAACCGAAGGCGACAACCGCGGCAGTAGCGCGGCTGTCACCAAGGTATCGACCGGCAAAAGCAAAAGAACAGTTTTCGCCCGGCAATAACGCAAGAGGCGCAGTCAGTCCGCGCCCCTTGCCGATACCATCACTCGCCCTGTCGAGGCGCATCCAGCTCAAAAGCGGTGTGCAGCGCACGTACCGCCAGCTCCAGATACTTCTCTTCGATCACCACCGAAACCTTGATTTCCGACGTCGAGATCATCTGGATATTGATGCTTTCCTTCGCCAGCGATTCGAACATGCGGCTGGCAACACCTGCGTGAGAACGCATGCCCACGCCAACAATCGATACCTTGGCGATCTTGGTATCGCCAATCACTTCACGGGCATTGATTTCACGCGCAGTGTTTTCCAGCACCTGCAAGGCAGCCTGGTAGTCATTGCGGTGAACAGTGAAGGTGAAATCGGTGGTGTTATCGTGCGCAACGTTCTGCACGATCATGTCGACTTCGATATTCGCGGCGCTGATCGGCCCGAGAATCTTGAACGCCACACCCGGGGTGTCTGGCACGCCACGGATGGTCAGCTTGGCCTCATCGCGGTTGAAGGCGATGCCGGAAATGATCGGCTGTTCCATGGATTCCTCTTCATCAATGGTAATGAGGGTACCTGGACCCTCCTTGAAGCTGTGCAATACGCGCAGCGGGACGTTGTACTTGCCGGCAAACTCCACCGCACGGATCTGCAATACCTTGGAACCGAGGCTGGCCATTTCCAGCATCTCTTCGAAGGTAATCTTGTCCAGACGCTGAGCCTGGGAGACCACACGTGGATCTGTGGTGTAAACACCATCGACATCGGTGTAGATCTGGCATTCATCGGCCTTCAGCGCCGCAGCCAATGCCACGCCAGTGGTGTCAGAACCACCACGACCCAGGGTCGTAATGTTGCCGTTCTCGTCCACGCCCTGGAAACCGGCGACCACAACCACACGGCCAGCCTTCAGGTCGGCACGAATCTTCTGGTCATCGATCTGCAGAATACGCGCCTTGTTGTGCGCGCTGTCCGTCAGGATACGGACCTGATTACCGGTGTACGACACTGCTGGCACGCCACGCTTCATCAGCGCCATGGCCAACAGGGCGATCGTCACCTGCTCGCCTGTCGATACGATCACATCCAGCTCACGAGGAACCGGCTGATCGCTGATCTGCCTGGCAAGGTCGATCAGGCGATTGGTTTCGCCACTCATGGCAGAAAGCACAACCACAAGGTCGTCGCCCTGCTCACGGAATTTCTTGACCTTGTCGGCAACCTGCTCGATACGCTCTACAGAGCCCACCGAGGTGCCTCCAAATTTCTGTACGATCAAAGCCATCTCAAAGCCGCCTCTGCCCGATTAAGGGCGCCCATTAAACGTTAAATCCAAGCGCCGGGCGGCCACGCCTGTGCGTGGCTGCTCCGGAAGGTCGACTTAAATACCCTGCTCGACGAAAGGCACGGTCAACGCCAGCGCTGCATCCAGCGCCCCCGCGTCAACACCACCACCTTGCGCCATATCAGGACGACCGCCGCCTTTACCACCTACGGCCGCAGCGGCCTGCTTCATCAAATCACCGGCTTTGAGTTGGCCAGTCAGGTCCTTGGTTACGCCTGCAACCAGTACGACCTTGTCTTCATGCACACTGCCGAGCAGGATCACTGCGCGACCGAGTTTGTTCTTCAACTGATCGACAAGCGCCAACAGCGCTTTGCCATCCAGACCGTCCAGGCGCACGGCCAGCACTTTCACGCCTTTGACATCCAGCGCGGAGGAAGACAGATCGTCGCCCGCTGCGCTGGCCGCCTTGGCCTGCAATTGCTCCAGTTGTTTTTCCAGCAGACGGTTGCGCTCAAGCACAGCCGTCAGCTTGTCCAACAGGTTCTCGCGGTTGCCTTTGACCAGCGTCGCGGCTTCCTTGAGTTGATCTTCTGCAGCATTGAGGTAGCCCAGCGCAGCTGCGCCGGTGACCGCCTCAATGCGTCGAACGCCAGCGGCCACGCCGCCTTCGCTGACAATCTTGAATACTGCGATGTCGCCGGTGCGAGTGGCATGAATACCACCGCACAGCTCGACGGAAAAATCACCGCCCATGCTCAGCACGCGCACGCTGTCGCCGTACTTCTCGCCGAACAGCGCCATGGCGCCACGCGCCTTCGCAGTTTCGATGTCGGTTTCGACCGTCTCGACTGCCGTGTTCTTGCGGATTTCGTCGTTGACGATGTCTTCCAGCGCTTTCAACTGCTCAGGCTTGATGGATTCGAAATGGCTGAAGTCGAAGCGCAGGCGCTGACTGTCGACCAACGAGCCCTTTTGCTGAACGTGCTCGCCCAACACCTTGCGCAAGGCTGCGTGCAGCAAGTGAGTCGCGGAGTGGTTCAACGCCGTGGCGTTACGCACCTCGGCATCGACTTCGGTGTTGACCGAAGCGCCCACCGTCAAGGTGCCGGCAGCGACAACGCCATGGTGCAGGAAAGCGCCACCGGTTTTGGTGGTGTCACGAATATCGAAGCGTACTTCACCAGCGCTGAGGTAACCGGCATCACCAATCTGGCCACCCGACTCGGCGTAGAACGGCGTGGTATCAAGGACTACAACGCCCTCTTCGCCTTCGCTCAACTGCTCGACTTTCTGACCGTCTTTATAGAGGGCCACGATCTTCGCTTCGCCGCGAGTCGCTTTGTAGCCAGTGAACTCGGTCGCCACGTCGACTTTGACAAGGCTGTTGTAGTCCATGCCGAACGAACTGGCAGAACGGGCGCGAACACGCTGCGCATCCATCTCGCGCTCGAAACCTTCCTCGTCGAGAGTCAGGTTGCGCTCACGGGCGATGTCGCCAGTCAGGTCCATCGGGAAACCGTAGGTGTCGTAGAGTTTGAACACCACGTCACCCGGCACGACATTACCTTTGAGTTCAGCCAGATCCTGTTCGAGGATCTTCAGGCCCTGCTCCAGGGTCTTGGCGAACTGCTCTTCTTCGGCCTTGAGCACGCGCTCGATGTGCGCCTGCTGCTGAACCAGCTCAGGAAACGCAGTACCCATCTCGGCAACCAGCGCGGCAACGATCTGATAGAAGAAGCTGCCCTTGGCGCCCAGCTTGTTACCGTGACGGCAGGCACGACGAATGATCCGACGCAGCACATAACCGCGACCTTCATTGGACGGCAGCACGCCATCAGCAATCAGGAAGCCACAGGAACGAATGTGGTCAGCCACGACTTTCAGCGAAGCCTGACTGTCGTTACCGCAGCCAATGGCTTTGGCCGAAGCAGCCAGCAGGCTCTGGAACAGGTCGATTTCGTAATTGGAGTTCACGTGCTGCAGAACAGCACTGACGCGCTCCAGGCCCATGCCGGTGTCTACCGACGGCGCAGGCAGCGGGTGCAACACGCCGTCAGCGGTGCGGTTGAACTGCATGAAAACGTTGTTCCAGATTTCGATGTAACGGTCGCCGTCTTCTTCCGGCGAGCCTGGTGGGCCGCCCCAGATTTCAGGGCCGTGATCGAAGAAAATCTCGGTGCAAGGACCACACGGGCCTGTATCGCCCATGGTCCAGAAGTTGTCGGACGCGTAAGGCGCGCCTTTGTTGTCCCCGATACGGACCATGCGCTCGGCAGGTACGCCGATGTCTTTGGTCCAGATATCGTAAGCCTCGTCGTCACTGGCGTAGACCGTTACCCAGAGTTTGTCCTTGGGCAGGTTCAACCATTTTTCCGAGGTCAGGAAGGTCCAGGCGTAGGTGATCGCATCACGCTTGAAGTAATCACCGAAGCTGAAGTTGCCCAGCATTTCGAAGAATGTGTGGTGACGCGCGGTGTAGCCGACGTTTTCCAGGTCGTTGTGCTTGCCACCGGCACGCACACATTTCTGGCTGGTCACTGCACGGGTATAGGCTCGCTTTTCCTGGCCCAGGAAGCAGTCCTTGAACTGGTTCATACCTGCGTTGGTAAACAGCAGGGTCGGGTCGTTGCCCGGAATCAGGGAACTTGAGGCTACACGGGTGTGGCCTTGCTCTTCGAAGAAGCCAAGGAAGGCTTCACGGATTTCTGCGCTTTTCATAGGTTCTTCCACGGAGACTGCGGCCAGAGGCAAGTGCAAAACGTCATATGACGTAGCGACGGCAAAGGGCCGCATTATATAGGCGTTGCGTCAACGGTACAGTCTGTTTGTACGATAGAACAAAGCTACTGGACTATCGGCGCTTCAAGTGCGGGAAAAGTCAGCAAATGCTGTGATTACGGTCTCGAGTTGCTGACGGGAAACATCCAGGTGAGTGATCATCCGCAGACGCGGCGCAGCACTGAGCGTGATACCGCGTTCGGCACAGAACGCCTTGAGCGCCTGAGCGCGATCGCCGATGTGCACATAAACCATATTGGTCTGCACCGGTTCAACCGAGTAACCCAGCTCCGTCAGTGCAGAACCCAGAAATGCGGCATTGGCGTGATCATCGGCCAGACGCTCGACCTGATGCTCCAGCGCATACAGGCCCGCTGCCGCCAGCATCCCGGCCTGACGCATGCCGCCGCCGACCATTTTGCGCAAGCGGCGGGCCTTGTCGATGAACGCCTGAGAGCCGCACAGCACCGAACCAATCGGCGCACCCAGCCCCTTGGACAGGCACACTGACACCGAATCAAAATGCTGAGTTATTTCCCGCGCATCAACGCCCAGTTTCACTGCGGCGTTGTATAACCGGGCGCCATCCAGATGCAGCGCCAGGCCATGTTGCTGAGTGAATGCGCGGGCTGCCGCCAGATAGCTCAACGGCAGGACCTTGCCCTGCATGGTGTTTTCCAGGGCCAGCAGACGGGTGCGGGCAAAATGGAAATCGTCAGGCTTGATGGTTTGCAGCACCTGATCCAGGTCCAGCGAACCATCGGCCCGGTTTTCCAGCGGCTGCGGTTGAATGGAGCCCAGGACCGCTGCGCCGCCACCTTCATACTTATAGGTGTGGGCCTGTTGGCCGACGATGTATTCATCGCCACGCTCACAGTGGGCCATCAAGCCCAACAGGTTGCTCATCGTGCCGGTCGGGACGAACAGCGCAGCCGCGAACCCGAGTCGGTCCGCCAACCAGCCCTCAAGACGATTGACCGTCGGATCTTCACCGTAGACATCATCACCCAGCGGTGCCTGCGCCATGGCGGCGCGCATCCCATGAGTGGGCTGAGTCACTGTGTCGCTGCGCAAGTCGATAACCGTCACGGTAAAGCTCCCTGGAAAAGACGAACCTCAGTTGTGAGGTTACGGATAGGAATAATCAAGGCGCTGGTGTTGAATTCCAAGACTTTCTTATAAGAAAAAGTCAGGACGACTGTAGGAATGCGTCCAAGCACATTCAGTAAAACTGTGATAAAAAATGCGCGCCGTTGAAATATTTCAGCGGCAACGTTCTCAGGGCGGGGTGCAATTCCCCACCGGCGGTAATGACGCGCAATGCGTCTAGCCCGCGAGCGCCTGCAAACGCAGGGTCAGCAGACCTGGTGAGATTCCGGGGCCGACGGTCATAGTCCGGATGAAGAGAGAACGGGATTGGCACCACTGCAACGCATCGCGCATCGTCACGAACGGATTTCGTTCCCATGATTGCCGGGCTTAGCCTGACCTTCCCATTCGATCCAAAGTGCCCTGTTTTTTTATAGACAGGAGACAGAACAGATGCAACCCACCGCAATCGACAGCAAAAGCAAAAACCACGCGAACGAGCGTATCGCTTTTATCCAGGCCTGCTGGCACAAGGATATTGTCGATCAGAGCAAAATCGGCTTCATCGCTGAAATGGCTAATCATGGTTACACCGAAGCGGACATCGATTTCTTCGAAGTCGGCGGCGCCTTTGAAATCCCATTGCACGCCAAACTGCTGGCCAACAGCGGCCGCTACGCAGGCATCGTCGGCGCAGCCCTCGTTGTGGATGGCGGGATCTATCGCCACGAGTTCGTCGCTCAGTCGGTGGTCAGCGCGCTGATGCAAGTACAGCTGGAAACTGAAGTGCCGGTGTTCTCGGTAGTCCTCACCCCTCACCACTTCCACGCAGGCGAAGAACACCTGAAGTTCTTCTTCGAACACTTCCTGCACAAAGGCCAGGAAGCGGCGAAAACCTGCGCGGATACCGTTGCTAAAGTGCGTGCGATTCGCCGGAGTGAAGGGCAGAAGAAAGTCGGCTGATTGACTGGTATCGCTCTCACGGGTTGGCGATGAACCTGTGGGAGCGAATTCATTCGCGAAAGCGGCATTACAACCGACAGATATCTATCGAATGTACTGCCCTATTCGCGAATGAATTCGCTCCCACAGGTGCTCTGCAATTCTGAGATCGCGCAAAATCTGCGAGAGCGCCGCAATTATCGCGTCAGGCTCAGACCAGCCCGTCCGCTGTAGCCGGCACGATCAATATCCCCGCCCGCAGCCCGTTTTTGACCTTGGGATTCGGGAAGATGATCCTTGCGCCCTCTTCTTCTACTATCCAGCGTGAATGGCTCAGGTCGTCAGCCAGAACGTAGCCTTTATCCAGCGGCGAAAAGTTTTCCACGTCCAAGGGCAAGTGCAGCCTGAAACCATCGCTGTGCTTGATGATTTCCCGGGCAACGCTGAACAGCTGCAAACCCTCAAGACTTTCGTCCACCGCGGGCTCAGTGCCTTCGATCATCTGCTCCAGACGCGTGCGCAAGCGAGTCAGATCAACTTCCTGGTTCTGCCCGAACGGTCGCGCCTTGCCCAGCTCAAGGGTAAAAGCCTCGGCCCCGAGCTTGTCGTAGGTATAGGCGCTGAATACGATAGAGGGTTTTTTCTGCAGCAATACCGCCGTCATGCCTGCTGCCTGCAACCGCGCCAGCTCCCGGCGCGAATGCTGACGCCCTTCTTTCCAGGGATACAGCGCGAATTGTTCGATCTTCGAACCACGAATCGCCGTGTGCAGGTCGTAGTGCAAACGGTAGCGATCCGGAATGCTGAAAAACGTCGCCGCCAGCCGCTCCAGCTCGCAGGCGCGTAACGCCTCAGCTCCACCGCTGTGCTCATGACGACCGTTGAACAGCCGATTGACGTCCTGCTCAACATACCGCTCGCCACGGCGCATGGCGTCGGGATTACCGAACAGGAAAAGAATACGTGCCCGCGGCTGTAATTCGGCGCGGGCAATGCTGCGGATCAATTCATCCAGCAGCTCGATAGGTGCCGTCTCGTTGCCATGGATTCCGGCGGACAACAGCAAATCCGTGCCGTTGTCCCGATCCTGGGCAGGACGCACTTCCAGCGCACCTTCGCTCAGCCATCGCAATCGCACTCCGGCGACTGTCACTTGAGTCTTTTCTGCCGGTTCACGTCCAGCCAAAGTCAGGTCAAGCAGTTTACCGAGGGCGAGCATAGGCACTGTTCCCGTAGTGGGTGAAGTGAGTCTTAGTGATTGCAGTCCGGGCCGTGCACATGCTCTTCGTCTTCACCGACGTCGGCAGGCTCCATTTCCAGCTGCAGGCTGACCAGGTTGGTCGCCAGAGGACGCAACAACAGGTTGGCGTACTCGGCATCACCTTCTTCGACATCGACGCCGATCAGCAACTGGCCGCGGCCATCGTGCTGAATCCAGATTTCCTTGCCCTGCCAGACGACCGCAACGCGGGTGCAGGAGGTTTCCAGTTGGGTGCCATCGGTGTCTTCAAGGATCAACTGCAGGGTGTCGCTCATAATCGGTGTTCTCTATGGATAGGTAAGGACGGCGGGTCGTGCCAGGCACCACCCGCCAGAATTTCAGGCCAGCTGAAAAGGATAAACTGCGCCCAGTTTAAGGATTTGCGTCAATTCATCCAATGCTCCGCGGCATTCGACCAGCAATTGCGGGTCTGCCAGATCATCTTCGCTCATGCGGTCACGATAATGCCTGTCGACCCACTGGGTCAGCGTGTCGTACAGCGGCGCGGTCATGATAACCCCGGGATTGACCGCCGCCAGCTCGGTTTCATTGAGCGCGACCCGCAGACGCAGGCACGCCGGGCCGCCGCCATTCTGCATGCTCTGCTTGAGGTCAAAGACTTTAACCTCCCTGACCGGACCAGCACCCGCGGTCAGCTCTTGCAGGTAACGCCAGACTCGCTCATTGCCGCGACACTCTTCGGGCACGACCAGCAACATGGTGCCATCGGGGCGGGACAATAGCTGGCTATTGAACAGGTACGAACGCACCGCATCTTCGACCGAAACTTCGGCACGCGGAACGCAAATCGGCTGGAGCTGGCCGCCGCAACGGGCAAGCTTGTCCTGCAATTCAGCCAGCATGCGCTCGGTATGGAGAAATGCGTCCTCGTGATAGAACAACACTTCGCCGTTACCCACGGCAATCACATCGTTGTGAAACACACCCTGATCAATCACCGCCGGGTTCTGCTGACCGAAAACGACGGCGCTGTCACTCAAACCATGCAAGCGAGCCACGGCCTGGGATGCTTCGAGGGTCTGGCGCGCAGGGTACTTCTGCGGCTCAGGAAATCGCGAATCAAAAGCGCTGCGCCCGAACACGAAAAACTCCACCCCCGCCTCGCCATAGTCACGACATAGACGCGTGTGGTTGGCGGCGCCCTCATCACCAAACTGGGCAACAGAAGGGAGTGCCGCGTGGTGGGCAAAGTGTTGCGAATTGGCGAACATCGCCGCCAGCACGCGGCTGGTGGTCGGGTGCTCGATGCTGCGGTGGTATTTGCAGGCCAGGTTGGCGGCGGTGAAATGCACGCGGCCATCAGCGGTGTCGGCGCTCGGGCTGACCGTTGCGGCGTTGGCGACCCACATGCTCGAGGCTGAACAACTGGCAGCCAGCAGAGGTTTGGCTTGCCTGGCAGCCTGCTCGATCACATGTGCGTCTGTGCCGCTAAAGCCAAGACGGCGCAGACCGGCGATATCCGGACGCTCCTGTGGCGCGAGGACACCCTGGGTAAACCCCATGTCCATCAACGCCTTCATCTTCGCCAGGCCCTGCAACGCAGCCTCGCGAGGATTGGAGGACTGCAGGCAGTTGCTTTGCGAGGCGACGTTACCGTACGACAGACCGCCGTAGTTGTGCGTCGGCCCGACCAGGCCGTCAAAATTGACTTCGTATGATTTCATCGGCTCGGCTCCGTGGATCTTTTCTTATAAGCGTAAGGTTCAATCATCGCTTCGCAGCCTTGGGCAGCTTTATCAAACAACATATAACTTACTGAACTGACATGGATTTTCTGTAGGAGCTGCCGAAGGCTGCGAAGCATTCATCCTGACACTCCGCCATCGCAGCCTTCGGCAGCTCCTACAGGTTCAATGTTTACTGCACGACAGTCATGACAATCGCACACCCGGCGTCAGGGTCGCGGGCAAGGTCAGGCTGCTGCTCTCCAGCGAGGCCACCGGATACGCGCAATAATCCGCCGCGTAATACGCACTCGCCCGGTGATTACCGGAAGCCCCTACCCCGCCAAACGGTGCGCTGCTCGCCGCGCCAGTCAGCTGTTTGTTCCAGTTGACGATCCCTGCCCGGCTCTGCAGCCAGAACTGTTTGTAACGCGCTTCGGAATCCGACAGCAGACCGGCAGCCAGGCCGTACTGAGTGTCATTGGCCAAGGCGATGGCGTTATCAAAATCCGAATAACGCAGCACCTGCAATAGCGGCCCGAACAGCTCTTCATCAAGAGGATCGCTGACCTCGGACACGTCAATAATGCCTGGTGTGAGCAACGCCGACGTGGCGTGTGGCTGGGTCATTTCCAGTAACGCCAAAGCGCCATTGGCAAGCAATTGCTCCTGAGCCGCCAGCAAGGCACTGGCCGCATGCAGCGAAATGACCGAGCCCATGAACGGCGCGGGCTGCTGATCGTAAGCGCCCACTTCGATGTTGCGCGTGACCTCAACCAGACGCTCCAGAAACGCATCGCCCCAGACGCCCTGTGGCACCAGCAAGCGTCGCGCGCACGTGCAGCGCTGCCCGGCGGAGATGAATGCCGACTGAATAACGGTGTACACCGCAGCCTCTACATCGCCAACTTCGTCGACGACCAGCGGATTATTGCCGCCCATTTCCAGCGCAAGAATCTTTTCGGGACGACCGGCAAACTGCTGATGCAGAGCATTGCCGGTACGGCTCGAACCGGTGAAAAACAATCCATCGATGCCAGAATTGGCGGCCAGGGCGATACCGGTGTCACGACCGCCCTGCAGCAGATTCAATACACCGGCAGGCAAACCGGCCTCAATCCAGCACTTGACCGTCAGTTCGGCGACTTTCGGGGTCAGCTCGCTGGGTTTGAACACGACGGCATTGCCCGCCAGCAAAGCCGGGACAATGTGTCCGTTGGGCAGATGCCCGGGAAAGTTGTACGGACCGAACACCGCGACCACGCCATGGGGCTTGTGGCGCAGCACCGCGTTCGCGTCGCCCAGCGGGCCGCTCTTCTCGCCGGTGCGCTCCCGGTAGCTCTGTACGGAAATAGCGATTTTATTGACCATGCTGGTCACTTCGGTCGCCGACTCCCAGAGCGGCTTGCCGGTTTCTTCACCAATGCACTGCGCCAAAGCGTCTGCCTGGCTTTTCAGGCTGGCGGCGAAAGCTTCCAGCACCGTGATGCGATCTTCCAGGGTGCGACTCGCCCATGCGGGAAAAGCCTGACGCGCAGCTTGCACGGCAACGTCTACCTGAGCGGCCGTTGCACCTTGCCCGGACCATACAACCTGCTGAGTCACCGGATTGAGCGACTCGAACGCCTCGCCCTGCCCGGCCTGCCAGTTGCCTGCGATATACAAGGTGCTCATCAGACAGCCTCCCGCGCCGGGGACAGCGGAACCGCACGGACATTGTCGCCCGCACTCAGGCGCAGGCGCTTGGCGGTCGCCGGGGCAACCACCAATGTACCGGCCGCAAAGCGCGCCGCGCCCACAGTGATTCTGCACTCCTCACGCTTGCGGTTATGAATCAGGAACTGTGTGGCATCGTCACCCGGCGTACCGATGGCCAGCACCAAAGGCGCACTGTCGCGCACGGCGCGGATCTTCGCAGTCTCGCACTCAACCGCTGGACCGGCGTCGAAGATATCCACGTAACCCTGATAGCTGAAGCCTTCGGCCTTGAGCATGGTCAGCGCTGGTTCGGTGTCGGCGTGCACCCGGCCAATCACGTTACGGGCATCTTCGGAGAGGAAGCAGCTGTACAGCGGAAACTTGGGCATCAGCTCAGCAATGAACGCCTTGTTACCGACGCCCGTCAGGTAATCCGCCTGGCTGAACTCCATCTTGAAGAAGTGTCGCCCCAGACTTTCCCAGAACGGCGACCGACCATTTTCATCGGACATACCGCGCATCTCGGCGATGATCTTGTTGCCAAACAACTGCGGGAACTCCGCGATAAACAGCATCCGCGCCTTGGCCAGCAGACGCCCGTTCAAACCGTTACGGAAGTCGCTGTGCAGGAACAGCGAGCACAGCTCGGAATTACCGGTCAGGTCATTGGCCAGAAACAGGGTCGGGATTTCCCGATAGATATTCAATTCCTGAGAAGCGCTGACCGTCAGCCCCACTCGATAGTTGTACCAGGGCTCGCGCAGGCCAACCGCCCCAGCGATGGCGGAAATACCCACTACGCGGCCGTCATCGTCTTCAAGCACGAAAAGGTAATCCGCATCACCGCGCCCGGCTTCGCCGCGAAAGGTCTTTTCCGCCCAACCGACCCGGTGCGCCAAGCGTTCTTCATTGGCGGGCAAAGTCGTCAGGCCAGCGCCTGTGCTGCGCGCCAACTCGATCAGCGCTGGCAGGTCACTGCTGCTTACGGGACGAACGATCATGCTATCTCCTCAATACCACTTCCCTCGGGAAACGGCGAAACTCGCTAAACCAGCCATCCACATTCAAAGGCGTATCAGACCGCCACGACCCGCACGCTGGCATCTTCACCAACACCCAGGGCCTCGGCTGCTGCCAGACTCAGGGCGACCGGCTTGCCTGGCGCCCAGTCCAGTTCCAGCAATATCGCCCGGTAATCCTGCAACAAGCCATTGGCAACCAGATACAGACGGCCGCCGGAACCGGTGTCAGTGGATCGTTGAGCATCGATTTTAACGGGCACCAAGCGGCTCTGAGCGATGGAGCGAATCCCGGAAACACGCGCATGCAGGGTCGGGCCACCGTCGAAAATGTCGATGTAGTGATCGGTCTCGAAGCCTTCGCGCATCAGGATGTCGAAGGTGATCTGCGCCCGCGGATGCACCTGGCCCATAGCTTCCTGGGCGGCGTCCGGCAACAGCGGCACATAAATCGGGTAATGCGGCATCAGCTCGGCGAGGAACGTCCGGCTTTTCAGCCCACACAGACGTTCGGCTGCGGCATAGTTCAAATCGAAGAAGTTGCGCCCGATGGCATCCCAGAACGGCGAGTCGCCATTTTCATCGCTGTAACCGACGATCTCGGTCACCACCGAATCCGCGAAACGCTCCGGGTGGCTGGCGACAAACAGCAGACGCCCCCGGGAATTAAGCTCCGACCATGCACTGCCCACCAGTTCAGGGACCACATAGAAACTGGTCAACAGGCTGTTGCCGGTCAAGTCGTGGCACTGGGACAGAACATGAATCTTGTTGTGGATCTTCAGCTCGCGAGAGGCGTGAACGAAGGTTTCGTTACGGAAGCTGTAAAAGGGTTCGGAATAGCCCGCCGAAGCGACAATCCCGGAGCAGCCCACCAGTCGTCCGCTTTCGCTGTCTTCCAGTACGAAGAAGTAGGTTTCTTCGCCATTGAAGCTCACTTCGGCCGCGAACGAAGCTTCCGAAGCGGCGATCTTGTCGCCAAGCCGCCCCGCATCGTCAGGCAGGGACGTGACACCGATCGGGCTGTCGGCAGCGAGGCGTTGAACCTCGGCCAGATCAGCCATTTGCGCGGGGCGCATCACGAGCATGGTGCCACTCCTTACCAGAACACAGACCGGGCAAACCCGGCACAGAAAAAAAGCGCCACGTGGATCAACGCCACATGGCACAGGAAAATGTCCAACGCTTACCGTGCAGGCAAACGCCGGAAGGTGTTGCGCTGGATCAGCCCGCCATCAAGCCTGAGTCAGCTTGGCCACAGCGCGCTCGAAGCGATCCAGACCTTCGTCGATGTCAGCGTCTTCGATCACCAGACTCGGAGCAAAACGCACCACGTCAGGACCGGCTTGCAGAATCATCACCCCTTCATGCTCGGCAGCGTTGAAGAAGTCCTTGGCCTTGCCTTTCCAGGCATCGGTCAGCACGCAACCAATCAACAGGCCCATGCCACGAACCTGGGTGAAAACACCGTATTTCTCGCCGATCTGCTCCAGGCGGGCCTTGAACTTCGCATGTTTGGCCGTTACGCCGTCGCGGACTTCCTGAGTGTGGACCACATCCATCACTGCGTTACCCACGGCGCACGCCAGGGCATTGCCGCCGTAAGTCGTACCGTGAACGCCGACGGCGAAGTGCTTGGCGAGCTTTTCGGTAGTCAGCATGGCTGCCATCGGGAAGCCGCCGCCAATGCTCTTGGCGCTGGACAGGATGTCCGGCGTAACACCGTAATTCATATAGGCAAACAGACGACCGCTACGGCCCATGCCACACTGCACTTCATCGAAGATCAGCAGCGCTTTGTGCTCGTCGCACAGTGCACGGGCACCTTGCAGGTACTCAAGTTCGGCAGGCAATACGCCACCCTCGCCCTGAACAGGCTCCAGCACCACGGCGCAAGTCTTGTCAGAGATCGCGGCCTTGAGCGCTGCCAGATCGTTGAATGGCACGTGGCTGATGCCAGTGATCTTCGGCCCAAAGCCGTCGGAGTACTTGGACTGACCACCCACGGTCACGGTGAACAGCGTACGACCGTGGAAGCTGTTCAGTGCGGCAATGATTTCGTACTTGTCCGGACCATACAGATCGTGGGAAACGCGGCGCGCCAGCTTGAAAGCGGCTTCGTTGGCTTCGGCACCGGAGTTACAGAAGAACACGCGCTCGGCGAATGTCGCGTCCACCAGCTTCTTCGCCAGACGCAGGGCTGGCTCGTTGGTGAAAACGTTGGAAACGTGCCAGAGCTTGTTGGCCTGCTCAGTCAAGGCACCCACCAGCGCCGGATGGCAGTGGCCCAGTACGTTGACGGCAATCCCGCCGGAGAGATCAACCAGTTCACGACCCGCCTGATCCCACACTCGGGAACCCGCACCGCGCACAGGAATAAACCCGGCTGGAGCGTAATTGGGGACCATTACCTGGTCGAAATCGGCGCGTTGCACCGCAGCTTGCTCAACGGACATCGGAGTCTCCTGAAGAGGAACGCCTGCCTGAAACTGGCGAGCGATGGGAAGATTGTAAGGACTGGTTTGACTCCGGCCTTGCCGCCAGGCGACAACTTGTTACAGCACAAAACCGGGTTTTTCAGTGACTTTCGGCAATGCGACATTAACCATCGCAAAGGCGCAGTTTAAACGTTGCGGGCGCAGAGTTGCAGATACAGATGCGTAATCATTTGGAACGGGGTCCCGTTGGAGCGAGGCTTGCCCGCGATAAGGACACCGCGATCTAAAGTGAACCGCATTCAACCTTTCCGCAGGCAAGCAATCACAGACAGATCACCAAACCCTGTGGGAGCGAATTCGTTCGCGAAGAGGCCAGTACATCCGACGCATCTTTATGAGTCTTGATATTGCCTTCGCGAATAAATTCGCTCCCACAGGTCCGAGATCAGCCCAGGGGTCATTCAGGTTTTCAGAAGCCTTGCAGGCAGACATAGAATCTCCCAGAGGGGAAGATCGCAAAACCTGCCGGCTCAACCCCGCTCTGCAGGCACCGACGACAATTCAAACGGGCTGCTGCTGCGGCGCTGGTTGCGGTCTTCACGGGGGGTCGCGCCGAAGAAGTTGCGGTAGGCGCTGGAGAAGTGTGGCCCTGAGGAGAAACCACAGGACAAGCCAATCTGGATGATGGATTTACTGGTCTGCATCAGCATCTGTCGCGCCTTGTTGAGGCGCAGCTCCAGGTAATACTGGCTCGGCACGCGATTGAGGTACTGCTTGAAGATCCGCTCCAGTTGCCGACGCGAGACACACACGTGCTGGGCAATTTCATCAGTGGTCAGCGGCTCTTCGATATTGGCTTCCATCAGCAGCACAGCCTGAGTCAACTTCGGATGGCTGGACCCCAGGCGATTCTGCAACGGAATACGCTGGCGCTCACCGCCTTCACGAATGCGCTCCACTACCAGTTCTTCAGACACTGCGCCCGCCAGTTCGGCGCCATGATCACGCGCCAGCACGGCGAGCAACAGATCGAGCACCGACATGCCGCCACACGCGGTCAACCGATCACGATCCCAGTCAAACAGATGGCTGGTGGCAATCACTTTGGGGAAACGCTCGGTAAAATCATCCTGCCAGCGCCAGTGCACCGCAGCGCGATAACCATCCAGCAGCCCCAACTGAGCCAGCGGGTAAACACCCGCCGATAACCCACCTATCACGCAACCGGAACGCACTAACTGTTTGAGCGCCGAGGCCAAGGTGGAGTTGACCGCCGAAGGTGGCTCATCAGCCAGCAAAAACAGCTTCTGGCAACCTTCCAGCCGCCCCGCCCAAGGCTCGCCGGGCAATTGCCATGCACCCTCGGCGGGCGCTTCGGCTTGCAGAAACGACAGTTCGTAAAGCACTTCCGGATGGACGCGCTGGGCGACACGCAAGGCTTCCTCGGCCAGCGCCAGAGTCAGGGCTTTGGTGCTGGGCCAGATAAGAAAACCAATTCGTTGAGCGGTCATGGCATGCAATCCGAAACGTGTCGCTGTTGTTAATACTGTGTGCACAGCTTATGGGGCGGGCATCGACGCCCAGGCTGAATCTACTGCAATCAGCTCATGCTGCTTGCCGCGCAGCATGAACGGTTACGTCTCGAAACGCATCGCCAAAACGTAGCTTTTCGTTACTTCAAGCTACCCGACAGGAACTGCTGCAAACGTTCGGACTGCGGATTGACCAGGACTTCACGAGGATCACCGCGCTCTTCGACCACGCCTTTGTGGAGAAAGATCAATTGGTTGGAGACTTCACGGGCGAAGCCCATTTCATGCGTCACCACGACCATGGTCCGGCCTTCCTGAGCAAGGGCCTGCATGACTTTGAGTACGTCACCCACCAGCTCAGGGTCCAGCGCGGAGGTCGGTTCGTCGAACAGCATCACCTCCGGCTCCATTGCCAACGCACGGGCAATCGCCACACGCTGCTGTTCGCCACCGGACATATGCCCCGGATAGGCGTCCTTACGGTGAGCAACGCCTACTTTGGCCAGGTAATGCTCGGCTTTTTCCAGCGCTTCTTTTTTCGACACACCCAACACATGCACCGGAGCTTCGATGATGTTTTCCAGCGCGGTCATGTGCGACCACAAGTTGAAGTGCTGAAACACCATGGACAGACGCGAACGCATGCGTTGCAGCTGTTTCGGGTCCGCAGCACGCATGCTGCCGTCTTTGTTGGCGACCAGCTGAAGCTCTTCGTTGTTGAGCAGAATCTTGCCCGCATGGGGCTGCTCCAACAGATTAATGCAACGCAGGAAGGTGCTTTTGCCCGAACCACTGGAGCCAATGATGCTGATCACATCGCCCGCTTTGGCGGTCAGGGAGACTCCCTTGAGCACTTCATGGCTGCCATAGCGTTTGTGCAGGTCCTGGACTTCCAGTTTGTTCATGCTTTCAGTTCTCACAAATGGGTCAGTCATTGAGCAAGCGACCCTGACGTCGGGCAGTACGACCCGCCACCTTGGCCAGCCAGAAGCCCGGCTGGGCGTAACGCAGTCGCTCGATGGCAAACAACACCCCGGCGGTATTCGAGCAAACAGTACTGACCCGGTCAGACAGCGGATCAATCACTTCAAACAGCGGCTCACCCACTTCGACCCAGGCGCCTGCTTCACGCAGGAAACTCACCACGCCAGGGTGCGGGGCGAACAGCAATTCAGTGCCTTCGAACGGCATCCCTTCGCACTCTTCATGGGCTGCCTGCGGCCAGTCACCACTGATAAAACCTTGCTCGGCAAGAAACGCCAGAATGCCTTCGGCATGAGCTTCGGCCTCAGGTTTACCGGTGTCGGCCTGACCGCCCAGTTCAATGGTAGTTGCCAGGCAGGCCAGCGGGATCTGCGCATCAGGGAAAATCCGCGACAGACGCAACCACGGTAGCGAACAGGCCTCGTCGAACGAGCTGCCACCCGAGTCTTCCGCCAGCAAAGCCACTTGCACATTCAAATGCGCGGTCAGCGAGCGCCATTGCGGCCAGTGCTGCGGCAAGGCGTACATGTGCAATGCAGCATCGGCGTCGCAATGCAGGTCGAGCACCACATCGGCCACGCAGGCGTGACTCAGCAGAATCCGCTGCATGCCGCGCAGCTCACTTTCAGCTGGAGGCAAATTAGCCAGCACCGTGGTCATGGCCTGACGGATCAATTGCACATTGCTGTGCGGGTCATCACCCAACTGGCCTTCAAGCAATTCGGCCACCGGCTCGCTCAGTTCGGAGAAATCGCGATTGAAATTCTTGCCACTGCCAAACTCGAAACGGCCTTGATGTGCGCCTTGCAACAACTGACCCAGGCCAATCGGGTTGGCGACCGGTACCAGTTCGATAACGCCCTTGAGCGCGCCCTGCTCTTCCAGTTCGGCCAGACGCTTCTTCAGCTCCCAGGCCGTGCGCATACCCGGCAGTTCATCGGCGTGCAGGCTGGCCTGAATGTAGGCCTTGCGCTCGCCGCTGCCGAAACGGAACACGCTGAGGTGGCGCTCGGTGCCGAGGGTGCTCCACGGCAATACATGATCGGTTCTTTGCATGTCAGGCCTTCCGGGGTGCGAGGTAGCCCAGCCAGCGGCGTTCAGCCAGCCTGAACAGGCGCACCAGAATGAATGTCAGGCACAGGTAGAACACGCCTGCGGTGATAAACGCCTCGAAGGGCAAAAAGCTTTCGGAGTTGACCGCCCGGGCCGCTCCGGTGATGTCGACCAGAGTGACGCTGGACGCGAGACTGGTGGTCTGCAACATCATGATCACTTCGTTGCTGTACTGCGGCAGCGCTCGACGCAAGGCCGAAGGCAGCAGGATGCGGCGGTACATTTTGGATTTGGACATGCCCATGGCACGTGCCGCTTCAATCTCGCCTGCAGGCGTAGCCTTGAGGCTACCTGCGATGATTTCCGCGGTGTAGGCGCTGGTATTGATCGCAAACGCCAGACAGGCGCAAAAGGTCGCACTGGACAGCCATGGCCACAGGAAGCTTTCCCGGACCGCAGCGAACTGCGACAGGCCGTAATAGATCAGATACAGCTGCACCAGCATCGGCGTGCCACGAATCACGTAGGTATAAAGCCATGCAGGCATATTCACCCAGGGCTTTTTCGACACCCGCATCAGGCCCAGTGGCAACGCCGCCAACAGACCAAAAACCAGGGCGATGCCGAGCAATTCAAGGGTGGTCAGCAGACCGGCGAAGTACAGCGGCAGACTGTCCCATATGACGTTGTAATCAAAAATCACAGGTCAGCCGCCCTTACTCCAACGGAGTAACGTTTTTCGACAAGGCGCAGAGCCAACAGCGAAACGCTGGTAATCAGCAAATATATCCCGGCCACGGCCAGGAAAAAGGTAAAGGGCTGACTGGTGGCGTCGCCTGCCTGCTTGGCAAGAAACATCATGTCCTGCAGACCGACCAGCGAAATCAGCGCGGTCGCCTTGGTCAGTACCAGCCAGTTGTTGGTGAAGCCGGGGATCGCCAGGCGAACCATCTGCGGCATCAGAATTCTGAAAAACACTTTGGAGTGACTCATCCCGTAAGCAAGGCCCGCTTCGGCCTGCCCTTTTGGAATGGCCATGAACGCACCCCGGAAGGTTTCCGACAGATAAGCACCAAAGATGAAACCCAGGGTGCCGATACCGGCAGCCAGCGGGCTCAGGTCGATGTAATCGTCGTGACCGAGCATCGGTGCAATGGTGTTCAAGGCCCCCTGACCGCCATAGAAAATCAGCAGGATCAGGACCAGATCGGGAATCCCGCGAATCACGGTGGAATACACGTCACCCAGCCAGGCCAGCCAGCGCACCGGCGACAAACGCAACGACACACCGATCAGACCCAGGACGATTGCCAGCGCCATTGACGACAGGGCCAGTTGCAGCGTCAGCCCTGCGCCCTCGAGGATGACAGCCCCGTAGCCATTCAACATGTTGTGCAGTCCTCATGGGTGTAAAAAATGGCGCTAGCCACAACACCGAAACCGGCTTCTGGCTGCGCCATCCGTGACGACAGGTTTACTTGCCGTAAACGTCGAAGTCGAAGTACTTGTCCTGAATCTTCTTGTACTCGCCGTTGGCGCGAATCGCAGCGATGGCGGCATTGATGCGCTCAACGTTGGCTTTGTCGCCCTTGCGAACAGCAATGCCGATGCCGTCACCAAAGTAAGCCGGGTCGGTGAATGCCGGGCCTACAAAAGCATAGCCTTTGCCCGAATCGGTTTTCAGAAAACCATCCTGCAGCAGGGTCGCGTCCGCTACCGTGCCGTCCAGACGACCGGCCTTGAGGTCCAGGTAGATTTCGTTCTGGGAGCTGTAGGACTTGATCACGGCGCCCTTGGGCTCAAGCACCTTTTTGGCGAAAGTGTCGTGGATCGTTCCACGTTGCGCGCCGATCGTCTTGCCTTTGAGTTCATCCAGGCTGTCGCTGACGGTGGTGCCTTCCTTCATGACCAGGCGCGCCTGAGTGCTGTAGTAGCGATCAGTGAAATCAACCGACTTCTTGCGGTCTTCGGTGATGGACATCGAAGAAAGGATCGCATCGATCTTGCGCACTTTCAGCGCCGGGATCAGGCCGTCGAATTCCTGCTCGACCCAGGTGCACTTGACCTTCATCTCAGCACACAGCGCGTTGCCGATATCGTAGTCGAAACCGACGATGCTGCCGTCCGGTGCTTTGGAGGCAAACGGAGGGTACGCTGCTTCAATACCGATTTTCAGAGGCTTTTCGTCTGCGAACACTGGCTGCGCCAGAACGGTCAGCGCCATTGCGCCAAGCAGCATGAGCTTTTTCATTGTCAGGACTCCGTCGGTAAAACACGACAAATGGCAACGTGAGCAAGAGCCCAGGATGCGAAGAGGACTATTGGAGATAGACGCCAGGCGACTGGGACCGGTATGCGGACCTGCAAGCCTGCGGCGAGTGAGCGGCATTTTAACGGGACGCTCGAAGTCGATATTTCTTCAATGCGACAACTAGTTACAAATGCACTGAAAATCACGGCATGCGCATTGACAACCAAAAATGGTTATGCAAAGGCGAAAAGAGGGATAACCCGTGATTGCAGCAAAATGCGCGCCCATTATTGGCAAAGCCTTGTAATACGGCAAGGGCGGGATTGCCGCATGTTTATCTGCCAGCTATTTGAGCCGCAGATTCTTACAGATGTGAGGTGCGTTGCCCCATAAGCGGGAGTGGCGTTACCTGAGCGGTGGGGTGGGTAACAGGTCGATATATATCCTGGTTGGATGAAGCTGAGATTTCGTGGAGCCTGAGGTTTTTGTGCTGCTCCTATCGCGAGCAAGCTCGGCTCCCACATGAAATCGCATTCTCATGTGGGAGCCGAGCTTGCTCGCGATAGGAGCGCTTCGGTTTTGATTTGGAAAACAAAAGCCCCACCCGGCTCACACCGGATGGGGCTTTTTGAGGCGCTGACTATCAGGCCACTTTCATGGTCTTGTGCGTATCGATCAAATGCTGCACCACGCTCGGATCGGCCAGGGTCGAGATATCGCCCAGCGAATCGTATTCACCCGTGGCAATCTTGCGCAGGATGCGGCGCATGATTTTCCCGGAACGGGTTTTCGGCAGGCCTGGCGCCCACTGAATCACGTCTGGTGAAGCAATCGGGCCGATTTCTTTGCGGACCCAGTTACGCAGCTCGTTGCGCAAAGCATCATCCGGCACTTCACCGCCGTTGAGCGTCACGTAAACGTAGATGCCCTGCCCTTTCAGGTCATGAGGTACGCCGACCACTGCGGCTTCGGCCACCTTCGGATGCGCAACCATCGCACTTTCGATTTCAGCCGTGCCCATGCGGTGGCCAGAGACGTTAAGCACGTCATCCACGCGACCGGTGATCCAGTAGTAACCGTCCTCGTCACGACGCGCACCGTCACCCGTGAAGTACATGCCGCGGAAGGTCTTGAAGTAGGTATCGACGAACCGGTCATGGTCGCCGTAAAGGGAGCGCGATTGACCCGGCCACGAATCGAGGATGACGAGGTTGCCTTCGGCAGCGCCTTCGATCAGGTTGCCAAGGTTATCCACCAACGCCGGAATCACGCCGAAGAACGGACGCGTTGCCGAGCCAGGCTTGAGGGCCGTCGCGCCCGGCAGCGGGCTGATCAGAATGCCGCCGGTTTCGGTCTGCCACCAGGTATCGACGATCGGGCAGTTTTTCTTGCCAACCGTGTTGTAGTACCAGTTCCAGGCCTCCGGGTTGATCGGCTCGCCCACCGAACCCAGCAGGCGCAGGCTTGAACCGTCAGCGCCTTCAACGGACTTGGTGCCTTCAGCCATCATCGCGCGGATGGCAGTCGGTGCGGTGTAGAGGATATTGACCTTGTGCTTGTCGATGATCTTCGACAGACGCGTGATGTCCGGATAGTTCGGTACGCCTTCGAACAACAGCGTGGTGGCGCCGTTGGCCAGCGGGCCATAGACGATATAGCTGTGGCCCGTGACCCAACCAACGTCAGCGGTGCACCAGTAAATTTCGCCCGGTTTGTAGTCGAACACTCGCTCGTGAGTCAGCGCGGCATACAACAGATAGCCGCCCGTGGTGTGCAGCACGCCTTTCGGTTTGCCTGTGGAGCCAGAGGTATAAAGGATAAACAGCGACTCTTCGGCCCCCATTTCTTTCGGCGCACAGATCTCGGACGCCACGTCCAGCAACGAGTGGTACCAGATATCACGGTGGCGGTTCCATTCGATATCGCCGCCAGTGCGTTTGCAGACGATGACTTTCTGCACACTGGCGGTTTCCGGGTTGGTCAGCGCCCGGTCAACGTTGGCTTTCATAGCGGTTTTCTTGCCGCCGCGCAGGCCTTCGTCAGCAGTGATGACCACTTTGGATTTGCAGTCGATGATGCGGCCAGCCAGTGCTTCCGGCGAGAAACCACCAAACACCACCGAGTGGATCGCACCGATACGGGCGCAGGCCAGCATGGCGACCACGGCCTCGGGGATCATCGGCATATAAATAGTGACGACGTCGCCACGGTGCACATCCTGACCGCGCAACGCGTTGGCGAACTTGCAGACTTCGGCATGCAGCTCGCGATAGGTAATGTTGCGGCTTTCGGAAGGATCGTCGCCCTCCCAGATGATAGCGATGGTGTCGCCGCGCTCTTCGAGATGGCGATCCAGGCAGTTATAGGCGACGTTCAGGGTGCCATCGGCAAACCATTTGATGTCGACACGATGGTCATCGAAAGAGGTCTGCTTGACCGAGGTAAAAGGTTTGATCCAGTCCAGACGCTGAGCTTGTTCACGCCAGAAGCCATCGGGATTGACCACCGACTGCTGGTACATGGCCTTGTAGGTCGCCTCATCGGTCAGCGTGCTCGCTGCGACTTCTGGGCGGACGGGGTACAGGGAAGCTGCACTCATCTTGGTTACCTCGGTGGATAGTTGTTGTTTTATGCCCCTGTTGTATCCGCCTGTCGGCGTCGGGACCATTCGACGATGGTCTTACCGTTCAGATAAACAGGCCCGTTAGGACCATTGAAAGGCACAGACAAGACCGCAGTCAACCGTTCATAAGCCTCTGGCCCGGTGCTCTCAGGGATTGTTGTCAATTCGCTCAATAGTGTTTATCAAAAGTGTTTCTATATGAAGTGCGGTGACAGGCATAGAATCGACTTCGCCAAACAAGGCACCTGATAAATAACTGACAGCCCCCACGGCGAGTTAATCATTAAAGGCTACACATCGCTTTACAAGGGCGGTGTATCCCCTCTCGAACTCAAGAAGGTAAGACAGAAATGAAAGTTTCACTGTTGGTTCTGGCACTCTGTGGTTTCAGCACATTTGCAATGGCTGAAGAATCCGGAGCAAAAGTTGCTGCCCAACAAGCACGCGTCGAGCAGTACACCTACGGCAGCCACCCTGATATTGCCAAAGTCATTTCCATCACCGCCATCCCTGACGTCTGCAAGGTCGTGCCAATGCGCATGACCTATGAAGACTCCAAAGGCCAGCAACACGTGATGGGCTATCAGGTCATGGGTAACGGCTGCAGCAATAGTTGAGGTTTTCGGGACAACGCTATTACGGGGTCAAGCACACCCTCTGTGGGAGCGAATTCATTCGCGAAGGGGCCGGTACACTCACAACCCGTGTATCGCCTGAACGACCGCCTTCGCGAATAAATTCGCTCCCACAGTTAATCCCTCTTCAACTCAGAAAGACATGTGCTGCCTGATAATTAATACCATTAGGCGTTTAGGCGTTAATAAAACGCCGACCATTAAAATTCGATTTACACACGATCAGGCTTGTTAGAACCCACCCCATAATCCCGCAACTTGTTAGCCACTGTTGTATGGGAAACACCCAGCCGCTTCCCAAGTTGTCGGCTGCTGGGATATTCCGCATATAAACGCTGCAATAACGCCTTTTCAAAACGACCGACTATCTCTTCCAGCCCTCCGTCCATGGAGAACTGTGCCAACGGATCGCGCAGGCCGTAATCCGGCAAGCGAATGTGTTCGGCTTTAACCGTCCCGCCCTCACACAACGAAACCGCCTGGAACAGGACATTCTCCAGTTGCCGAACATTGCCCGGCCACTGGTAATGACTCAAACGCTCCATGGCGGCAGTTGCCAGTTTCGGTAGCGGACAGCCTATCTGGCGGCTGGCCTGATCCAGAAAATGCTCAACCAGCGGACCGAGCCCGTCCAGGCATTCACGCAACGGCGGGATGTGCAGGGTCAAGACATTGAGGCGATGGTAGAGATCCTGGCGAAATTCAGCCTTCGCACACAGCTCGGACAGGTCAACCTGAGTCGAGCACATGATGCGCACATCGAGAAAAACGTCTTCGTCACTGCCGACTCGCCGGAAGCAGCCGTCCTGCAGGAAACGCAGCAATTTGGCCTGCATGCGCGAACTCAGTTCGCCGACGCCGTCCAGAAACAACGTGCCTCCCGCCGTCAATTCCAGCAGACCCAGCTTGCCCTCGGCTCGCGCGCCGTCGAATGCGCCAGGGCCATAACCGAACAGCTCGGTCTCGGCCATGGCATCCGACAGGCCCGAGCAGTTCATCGCCATCAACGGCGACTGCCCACGCGGACTGGCAAGATGGCAGGCGCGGGCCAGCAGTTCTTTGCCGGTGCCCGTCTCACCTTCGATCAGCAAAGGTGCGTCCAGCGGAGCCATGCGCCTGGCTTCACGCACCACTGCGGCCATGACTCTGGAGCTCTGGAAAATACTGTCGAATCCGCGCAGTTCTTCCTTGCGAACCTGATAGATCTGCTCGCCAACCCGATCCGCACGATGCAGGGTCAACACTGCCCCCGCCATCGCCTCACTGTCGTCGTGACGCGACTGCAATGGTGCGATATCCGCAAGAAACACATCGCCCCGTATGGTCACTCGCAAGCCATTGATCCGGGATTTGTTGCTGCGGATCAGCTCTGGCACATCAAGGTCTTCGGCGTAACGCGACAACGCTATACCTGGCACTTCATCCACACGCACGCCCAGTAACTGAGCGGCGGCCCGGTTAGCCGCGACAATCGAACCGCCCATGTCGATGGACAGCACCGGAAACTCCAGTGCACCCAGCAGCGCATCCAGTTCCATATGCCGTCGTTCGCTGGGCATCAGCCCGACACGCTTGACGCCAAAGACACCGGCAATAGCTTCGAAGCGCGGGCGCAATGACTGAAATTGCAGATTGATCAGGTTCGGGCAGTGCAGATAGATGGCGTCGCCGTGCTCCCCGCCCACCTCACCCCGGGCGACGTTAACGCCGTACGAGGCCAGGAGCTCGAGAATGTCGCGGGTCATACCGATGCGGTTCTGGCAGTGCACTTTGATGCGCATGGCAGATGAGTCCTGTGGCTGTTGTTATTTTTGTGATGAGGCGAAGTTTAGCGTCAAGAATTCGTTACACCAGAACCCCGTAAAACTTACTCCACCACAAGATAATCAGGGATTCGCCCATCCCGTAAAGATTTCTTTACGGGATTTCGCCATTACCGGCCTTTGTCAGATCAAAACGCCGACAGCCTGCAAGCCTGAAATGCGCTATTGATGACCTTGGGCGTTCGCAACAAACCCAATAAAAAGAACCCCGAGGAGAGCTGTATGAGCCCTGCGAAATACGTGGCACGGGAACCCGACGATCATGGGGTGATTGATTACCCCAGCGCCGAGCATGAGGTATGGAACACGCTGATCACCCGGCAAATGAAGGTGATTGAAGGCCGTGCCTGCCAGGAATACCTCGACGGCATCGAACAACTGGCTCTGCCACATGACCGCATTCCGCAACTTTCGGAAATCAACAGCGTTCTGGGTGCGACCACCGGCTGGCAAGTGGCGCGGGTGCCGGCATTGATTCCGTTCCAGACCTTTTTCGAGCTGCTGGCCAACAAGCAGTTTCCCGTGGCGACATTCATTCGCAGCCAGGAGGAACTGGACTACCTGCAAGAGCCGGACATCTTTCACGAAATCTTCGGCCATTGCCCTCTGCTGACCAATCCTTGGTTCGCCGAATTCACCCATACGTACGGCAAGCTCGGCCTCAGCGCCAGCAAAGAACAGCGTGTGTATCTGGCGCGCCTGTACTGGATGACCATTGAATTCGGGCTGGTCGACACGCCGCAAGGTCGGAAAATCTACGGGGGAGGCATTCTTTCCTCCCCCAAAGAAGCGGTCTACAGTCTCTCGAACGCACCGGAACATCAGGTGTTCAATCCTCTGGAAGCGATGCGCACGCCTTACCGTATCGATATCCTGCAACCCGTGTATTTTGTGTTGCCCGACCTGAAGCGGCTGTTCGACCTGGCTCAGGAAGACATCATGGGGATGGTCGAGCAAGCCATGCAGTTGGGTCTGCACGCACCTAAATTCCCGCCGCGCTCTTCATCGAGCTCCTCATCCAAGCCCTCCCAAGTGGCCTGAACAGGAAACCTATTGATGACCAATCTCTCCCAAGCCAGCTGCGAAGCCTGCAGCGCCAACGCCCCACAAGTCAGCGAAGCCGAACTGCCTGAGCTGTTGAAGCAGATCCCGGACTGGAACATCGAGGTCCGCGACGGTGTGATGCAGCTGGAAAAAATCTACCTCTTCAAGAATTTCAAGTTCGCGCTGGCATTCACCAATGCTGTGGGTGGGATAGCCGAAGCAGAAGGTCATCACCCGGGTCTGCTGACCGAGTGGGGCAAAGTCACCGTGACCTGGTGGAGCCACTCCATCAAAGGCCTGCACCGCAACGACTTCATCATGGCGGCGCGCACGGATGAGGTGGCGAAAGGCGCTGAGGGGCGGAAATGATCACGCCGTAGGACCGGCTTTAGCCGGGAGGGGATTTTATCGACGATGCATCCGCATCAGTATGTGCAGGCCTCCTCCCGGCTAAAGCCGGTCCTACGACGCTCGCCAGCAATGCACCCCATGCGCCATGACGCAGGACAATAAAACCCGGTTTTTGTTTCCGCACATGACCAACGGTCAAGATAAAAATCTGTTTGTCATTATCTCTGCTGTATCCTGCCCAAGCTTTTTAGAAGCACTGGTTCTGCCCAGCAACTAAAAAACTTGTGCAAGGAGCATCGAAAATGCATGAAATTCCAAACTTTCCCCCTGGCCAGAAAGAGCCTGAGCAATCGACACTGGCTCAACTGGAACTCGGTCAACCGGTCGACATGAAAGCCGGTGTACAGGCCGAACAAGGCCAGCAAGCCTCCAGCGAAGACTGAGGGTGATTTTTCAGACGTATCGGAAACCAGCCTCGCTGTGTTTTCATACGTCTGATTGCCGATGACCACAGGCTGCACATGAAAGACTTCAACGAAGCACAAGCCAATACCCTTATCGGCACCGCCGAACTCATGATCAAAATCTGGGCACAGCTGAGCCCGGAGAAGAAGCAAGCCCTGCTCGACCGCTTCGGCAATCAGGAAAACGCCCTCGCCGCGCTGGTGACGACCCAACTGGTCGCGCCTGAACAGTCTCAATAAGGCTCTACCCCTTCCTGACCGCATACCCTCGCTGTAATTTTTTTTGACCAGACCTCCAGCCCAACGCTCGTTCGCCGCTATCATTGAGCACTTGTTTGCCTGCCAGGGTTCGACTCGACCCGCAGCCCCCATTTGATTCCCGCCGCAACAGTGGACCGCTTACCCATGCCTGATACACCCCGCAGTGATTCCCAACGCCCCATGGCAGTCACTCTGCAAGTTGTCTCCATCGTCATGTTCACTTTTATCGGCTACCTGAACGTCGGTATCCCGTTGGCGGTACTACCAGGATACGTCCACACCGATCTGGGGTTTGGCGCAGTGACTGCGGGGCTGGTGATCAGCGTGCAGTATCTGGCCACCCTGCTCAGCCGCCCGTATGCCGGACGCATCATCGATAACCTCGGTCCCAAAAAAGCCGTGCTGTTCGGTCTGGCCGGTTGCGGCCTCAGTGGCGTGTTCATGCTGCTGTCGAGCTGGTTGCAGGCGTGGCCCATGGTCAGCCTGATCAGCCTGTTCTTCGGCCGACTGGTGCTGGGCAGTGCCGAGAGTCTGGTGGGTTCCGGATCGATAGGCTGGGGCATTGGCCGCGTTGGATCGCAGAACACCGCCAAAGTGATTTCCTGGAATGGCATCGCCAGTTACGGTGCGCTGGCCATCGGCGCGCCGCTGGGGGTGATGCTGGTCAGCACACTGGGGCTTTGGAGTATGGGTGTGAGCATCATTCTGCTCGCCCTGCTCGGGCTGAAACTGGGCTGGAACAAAGAAGCAGTGCCGATCGTCCATGGCGAGCGCATGCCGTTCATTCACGTGCTGGGCAAAGTATTTCCCCACGGCATGGGTCTGGCGCTGGGGTCTATCGGATTCGGCACCATCGCTACGTTCATCACGCTGTATTACAACAGCCATAACTGGCCGAACGCCGTGCTGTGTCTGAGTCTGTTCGGCGCGTCATTCATCGGGGCGCGGCTGTTGTTCGGCAACATGATCAACCGGATTGGCGGCTTCAAAGTGGCAATCGGTTGCCTGAGTGTTGAAAGCCTTGGCTTGCTGCTGTTGTGGATGGCCCCGTCCCCGGAGCTGGCATTGGCAGGCGCGGCGTTGACTGGCTTTGGCTTTTCGCTGGTATTCCCGGCCCTGGGTGTAGAAGCCGTAAATCTGGTGCCCGCCTCGAGCAGAGGCGCAGCGGTAGGCGCTTATTCCCTGTTCATTGACTTGTCGCTGGGGATCACCGGTCCTGTGGCCGGAGCGGTGGCGGCAGGCTTTGGCTTTGCCTCAATCTTCCTGTTTGCAGCGCTAGCCTCTCTCAGCGGTCTGGCCCTGAGCGTCTGGCTATACAAGCAAGCGAAAGCAGCGCGCCAACAGAGCGCTTGATCAGAAATCCACTTTGCCGCGACCCGCCTTGATCGAGCCACGCTTGGTCTTGGATTCCAGACGGCGGGTCTTTGAACCCAGCGTCGGCTTGGTCGGCCGACGCTTCTTCTCGACCTTGGCCGCGTTGACGATCAGTTCGGCCAACCGCTCAAGCGCATCGGTGCGGTTCTGTTCCTGAGTGCGGTACTGCTGGGCCTTGAGCACAAGCACGCCTTCACTGGTGATCCGGCTGTCGCGCAACGCCAGCAACCGCTCTTTGTAGAAAGGCGGCAGCGATGAAGCGTTGATGTCGAAACGCAGGTGCACCGCACTGGAAACCTTATTGACGTTCTGCCCACCCGCGCCCTGGGCACGGATGGCAGTCAATTCGATTTCGGCATCGGGAAGGTGCACGTTGTTGGAGATTACCAGCATGGTGTTTTCACATTACCTTGGAACGATGCATACCCTGTGGGAGCAGAGCCTGGTCTGCTCCCACAAAAAAATGCTTCAATCCCGAGTCTATTAAGAGCGCATCCCGCGCCCGCTGACCAGCAACCGCGCGCAGCCGATATACAGCACGATGGTCGCGATCACCATGAACGCCATGGCAATGCTGATGCGGATGTCGGAGACACCCAGGATGCCGTAACGGAAAGCGTTGACCATGTGCAGAACCGGGTTGGCCAGCGACACGGTTTGCCAGAACGGTGGCAGCAGGCTGATGGAGTAGAACACGCCCCCCAAATAAGTCAGCGGGGTCAGCACGAACGTCGGGATGATAGAGATATCGTCGAAGTTGCGCGCAAATACAGCGTTGATGAAGCCCAATAGCGAGAAGATCGTCGCCGTCAGCAACACCACCACAATGGTCACACCCAGATGGTGAACCTGCAGATCAGTGAAGAACATCGACAGCAGTGTCACGATAAAGCCCACCGCCAGACCGCGCAGCACACCGCCCAGCACGTAGCCGATCAGGATGGTGTGGGGCGAGACCGGGGAAACCATCAGTTCCTCAACCGAACGCTGGAACTTGGCACCAAAGAAACTCGACACCACGTTGCCATACGAGTTGGTGATCACCGACATCATGATTAAACCCGGCACGATGTATTGCATGTAGGTGAAGCCGCCCATGTCGCCAATCTGTCGGCCGATCAGGTTGCCGAAGATCACGAAATACAAAACCATGGTGATCGCTGGCGGCAGCAAGGTTTGCGGCCAGATGCGCATGAAACGACGTATTTCGCGATAGACAATAGTGTTCAGGGCAACCAGATTGGGGCGCAGTTCGGAAGTCGTTTCGTTGCTCATACCGCCACCTTCGCCAGATTTTTTTCCACCAGTGACACGAACAACTCCTCAAGGCGATTGGTTTTGTTGCGCAGGCTCAGCACTTCAATATTCTGCGCCGCCAACTGGCTGAACAGTGCGGTGATGCCAACGTTCTTGTCGACTTGCACTTCCAGGGTATGACTGTCGATCAGCGTGCATGGATAACCCATCAGCTGTGGCGCGACATGGTGTTCGTGCTTGAGATCCAGCAGAAAGGTTTCCACGGTCATCTTGTTGAGCAATTGCTTCATGCCCGTGTTTTCCACGATCACCCCGTGGTCGATGATGCCGATGTTGCGACACAACTGCTCGGCCTCTTCCAGGTAGTGCGTGGTCAGAATGATGGTGGTGCCCTGCTCGTTCAGCTCGGTGAGGAACGACCACATGGAGCGACGCAGCTCGATATCAACCCCGGCCGTTGGCTCATCAAGGATCAGCAGACGTGGCTGGTGAATCAGAGCCCGGGCGATCATCAGACGTCGCTTCATGCCGCCAGACAGCGAACGTGAAGGCACGTCGCGCTTATCCCACAGCCCTAGCTGGGTCAGGTATTGCTCGGCGCGTTCCTTGGCGATCTTCATCGGGATGCCGTAGTAACCGGCCTGGGTCACGACGATATCAAAGGCTTTTTCAAACTGGTTGAAGTTGAATTCCTGAGGCACCACGCCGATACAGCGCTTCAGCGCAGCGGGCTGGCGGTCAAGATCATGGCCAAAGATATTCACCGTGCCGCTGGTTTTGTTGACCAGCGTCGAGATGATGCCGATGGTGGTGGATTTGCCGGCGCCGTTCGGGCCGAGCAAAGCAAAAAAATCACCTTCAGCGACGTCCAGATCGATACCACTCAGGGCCTGGAAACCGTTGCCGTAGGTTTTGGTTAGCTGCCGGATGGATAGAGCAGAACTCATGTCGGAAAAATTACCAGTGAAGAAATAGGGGATGTAGATGAGGGCTGACACACATGATTACAACTCCAGCCAGCACCGCAATGGTGCTCGGCCGGACCGTTCAAGTACAGCGCGATCTATTGATAGTACCTATCGACGCGGCTCATCTAACTCGGTCAGGTGAGCGCGGTCATGACCGCCGCCTGATAAGCAGGCCGGGCTTTAAGCCGCTCATACCAGCTTTCGAGGTGCGGCATGGCAGGTCGTTCAATCGGCATTTCGAACCAGGCGTAAATAAAGCTGCCCAGCGGGATGTCACCCATGCCGAATTCGGCACCGGACAGATAAGGCTGCTTCTGCAGCGCTTCATCGACAACGATCAACAGGCTCTGCAGGGTTTTGATCGCGCCGTTGATCTGCACCCAGTCCTGCTGCTCGGCCGGGGTGCGTAATACGCCCCAGAACACATCGCGAAAAGGACCGGCAAAGGTCGAGGTGGTCCAGTCCATCCATTTGTCTGCGGTTGCGCGCTTCTGAACATCGGAGGGATACAGCGCTGAGTCAGGCGCATGACGGGCCGCCAGATAACGCACGATGGCGTTGGATTCCCACAACACAAAATCGCCATCTTCGATCATCGGAATACGCCCGTTGGGGTTCTTCGCTCGATATTCAGCGCCATCCACCAGCCCGAACGCCCCGCCTGCGTCCAGCGCCTCGTACGGCAGACCCAGTTCCTCAGCGATCCAGAGTGCCTTGCGCACATTGGAAGAGTTTTTCCGACCCCAGATTTTAAGCATTGTTTTCTCCTTGAAGATGGCCGACAGGATAGGCCATTTACAGCGAAACGCGGGCTTCATGTGGGACATTCTATGTTGGCCCGCAAGCGCAATGGTTGGGCACGGCCCTGTAGGAGCTGAGCTTGCTCGCGATGAATTCGACCCGGTTTAACTGACACACTGCAAATGCCGCCTATACCAAGCCTCGCACACAGGGGAAACGCGCTTCATCTGCGGAGCCGACCGGGAGTGGCGCTCCACTCCATTCGGGGAAACTTATTGCTATAACCTAAATATGTGTTGTCTGTACCGGCTCCTTCGCGAATGAATTCGCTCCCACGGGGAATTGGGTTGCAGGCCAGCATTGAATCCCTCAAGGGATCGCGTTCTAGCCGTGAAACTCCCTCCCCCCGCCAGGGTCACTATCCATGCACCCGCTCGGGCGACCTTCTTGACGAAACACGCCCCGGCTCATGATAGTGGCTTCTCGCTGCTGTCATCACGGAGGATTACTTATGCTGTTGTTGTGGATTGTGGTTCTGGTCGTAGGCATCGCCTGGCTGGCGCACCGCCGCGTTGCACCTATGCCTGCGCTGGGCGTGGTGGCTGCTTACCTGCTGGCGATGGGCATCATCAGCCATGCGCCGACCTGGTTGATGGTGATCTTCTGGATCCTGCTGCTGGCCGTGGCATTGCCGCTGGCGCTGCCGGACCTGCGGCGCAAACATTTCACTGCGCCGATGTTCACCTGGTTCAAGAAAGTGTTGCCGCCCATGTCGGAAACCGAGCGCGATGCCATCGACGCGGGCACGGTCTGGTGGGATGGCGAGCTGTTCAGCGGCCGTCCTGACTGGGACTTGTTGCTCAGCTATCCGAAAGTCCAACTGACCGACGAAGAACAGGCATTCATCGACGGCCCGACCGAAGAGCTGTGCGCGATGGTCACCGATTGGGAAATCGGCCAGGCCATGGACCTGCCGCCCCGCGCTTGGGAGCACATCAAACAACACGGTTTCTTCGCCCTGATCATCCCTAAAGAGTTCGGCGGTAAAGGTTTCTCGGCCTACGCCCACTCACAAGTAGCGATGAAACTGGCTACCCGCAGCGGCGACCTGGCCTCGACGGTTATGGTCCCCAACTCACTCGGTCCTGCGGAACTGCTGCTGCATTACGGCACCGACGAGCAACGCAATCACTACCTTCCGCGTCTGGCTCGCGGCGATGACATTCCGTGTTTTGCGCTCACCGGGCCGCTGGCAGGCTCCGACGCAGGCGCCATGCCGGACACCGGCATTATCTGCAAAGGCGAATGGCAGGGCGAAGAAGTGATCGGTCTGCGCCTGAATTGGGAAAAGCGCTACATCACCCTCGGCCCCGTCGCCACCCTACTCGGCCTGGCGTTCAAGGCCTACGACCCGGAGCACTTGCTGGGCGAAGAAGTCGATCTGGGCATCAGCCTGGCACTGATCCCGACTGAAACACCGGGCGTTGAAATCGGCCGTCGCCACCTGCCGCTAGGCGCCGCGTTCATGAACGGCCCCAACTCTGGCAAGGACGTATTTATCCCGCTGGAGTACCTGATCGGTGGTCAGGAAATGCTCGGCAAAGGCTGGATGATGTTGATGAACTGCCTGTCGGTGGGACGCTCCATCTCCTTGCCAGCTGTGGGCACCGGCGCCGCCAAGTTCACCAGTCTGGTCACAGGCCAATACGCCCAGGTACGTGAACAGTTCAACGTACCGCTGTCGGCCTTCGAAGGTATTCAGGAATCCCTGGCGCGGATCGGCGGCAACGCCTGGCTGATGGACAGCGCCCGCATGCTCACCGCTAACGCTGTGGACCTTGGCGAAAAACCGTCAGTGCTCTCGGCAATCCTCAAATACCACCTGACCGAACGCGGCCGCGAATGCATCACCCACGCCATGGACGTACATGGGGGCAAGGGCATCATCATGGGCCCAAATAACTATCTGGGCCGCAACTGGCAAGGTGCGCCGATCTTCATCACCGTTGAAGGCGCAAACATCCTGTCGCGCAACTTGATGATCTTTGGCCAGGGCGCGATTCGCTGCCATCCGTTCGTCCTCAAGGAAATGGCCTTGGCCGGTCGCGCAGACCATGACCAGGCACTGCTCGAGTTCGACAGCCTGCTGCTCAAGCACATCGGTTTTGCCGTGAGCAACGCTGCCAGCACGTTCATCCTCAACCTGGGCTTCGGTCACTTCGAGAAAGCTCCGGGGGACAGCCTGAGTCAGGGATACTACCGCGCGCTGAATCGCCAGGCCGCGGCCTTCGCCATGCTGGCCGACCTGAGCATGATGTTGCTCGGCGGCGAACTGAAGCGTCGCGAGCGTCTGTCTGCGCGACTAGGCGATGTATTGAGCCACCTGTATCTGGCGTCGGCAGCCCTCAAGCGCTACCACGACCTGAACTACCCTGAACATCTGCAACCGGTGTTCCGCTGGGCAATGGAAGAAGCACTGGGTGAGTCCGAACGCGCACTGGACGAGCTGCTGAGCAACTTCCCGAACCGTGTGCTGGGCGCTCTGTTGCGCGTTGTTGTGTTTCCGTTCGGACGTCGCCACAAAGGCCCGTCCGATGCGCTGGATGCACAGGTTGCCGCTGTACTGGGCCGCGCCAAAGGCGATCCGACCCTGGAAGAATTGCTGGCGGGCTGCTACCGCCCGCAATCGCCGGACGACGCTGTTGGCGCCCTGCAACATGCCAGCGATCTGTTGAACGCCGCGAAACCACTGCACAAAAAGCTGCATGTGGCTTTCAAGGGCGGCCAGTTCAAACCGGCCGCAGGCGAGCACGTGATCGACGCAGCGCTCAACGCCAGTGTGCTTCAACCGGCCGAGGCCGAGACGCTGCGGGCAGCCGAGGCGGCACGACGCAAAGTCATCGACGTGGATGATTTTGCCAAGGAAGAGCTGACTCTGAGCGAAGGTAAAATTCGCTAACGACTGGCGGAACTGTTCAGTTCAACCCCACAGCAGGCGCGCAGAGCTTTATACTCTCGCGCCTGTTTTTTTGTCTTTGAGGATTGCCCCATGGCCGACGCCAATCTCGACCACCAACTGAACCTGCTGGCGCACCTGCGCAGCATCCTGGTCGCACTGGGCGAGGCCGAGCAGGTTCCCGAAGAAAGCCATGCGTTGTTCATGGAGCGCTTCGACGAGCTGCTGACCCTGCTGCCGCAAGACCCTATCGAAAGCCAGTATCTGGGCCAGGACATTCTGTGTCAGGTGATCCAGCGCTACCCGCAAATCGCCCATCTGGTGCCACGCGACCTGCTGTGGTTCTTCGCCGGTGACTGCCTGCACTTCATGCCTGACGAAGAAATCGAGCTGTACCAATCGCTGGAAGAGCGTCGCTACGAAGCCGAGCAGAACGACGAGCCGTTTGACTGGAACATGGAAAAGCAACTGCTGGCCATGCCTTCTCAGGGCAGTAAGCACTGATCGTGATTCACAATCGCCAGACATCGATCCCCCTGACGCCACGCACTCAACCGTGCTGACGTCTGAATCGATCTGACTGGTACTGGGCGTATTGCTGACTGCCGCTGCGCTGCGCTGGCACGGGAGGGGTTCGTCGTCGCTGGCGGTCGAGCAAGCGGAAGTAAAGCGCCTCGTGATCCGGTTGCGGGTGGTTGGAACTGCGCAGCCTTTCCAGTGTGCTATGGCCTGGACTCGCAGGCCCCTTGATCAGCTCGATAGCGTCCGCCGCCGGAATTCCGTCGAGGATTTTATTGAACGCAACGGTGACCTGCAGATCGCCAGCAAAGATGACACGAGAGGCTGCAAGGGCATTTCCCTGTTCCGGTGCAAGCACCTTGCGTAACGAAGCCGGGCTCAGGTTCAGTGCTGCAATACCTTCAAAGTAACCTGCAAGCATGGCATTGCAGACGGCGATGGATGTTGCTGTCCAGCCACCATCAGGGGGCACGCAAATGTCCGGGATGATATTGGGCTGGTCCTGCTCGGGGTTGCCAAGCAGTTTGACCACCTCACGCGAGCGCAGGCCACTGCTTGCCAACGCATCGAGGTAGGCCTTGATGCAGGCAGGTTCTTCATACCTGGCCGCGCCCTGCAGGCAAGTGTCGCCCTCAGAGTCCTTGCCTTGCAGCAGCCGGTATTTCTCCTGCGTATCGAGCAAATCACATTTGCTGACGCGCGCGATGAAGGCCGAAATCATGTCGGCATGGCCGAAAGAAGCAGCATCCGCCATCGCGGTCTGGCCATTTGCAGTGGTGGCGCCAAGCAGTCTCGCCAGCCTTCCTTTACCAGGCTGCAGGGTTTCCAACTGATCAAAAAGAAGATGGAAATCTTCGGCGTTCTGATTCTCCATCGCCACAGTCAGATTATTATCGTTAGGGTCGCCACGGATAACATCGAAAAAATCGGCGTCGTTCAAACGAGCAGTCTCTAGTAACGCAAGGTAATCGGCGACGAAATCAGGGTTCCGGGACGGCAAATGCAGGGAATACCCCAGTGGTTTGCGATGTTTTTCAATACTGGGCGCCAGCAATTTTCTGGCACTTGAACTGGGTACTTTCAACTTCGCCATGCCGGTTACAAAAACCCGCAAACTCAAGCGCTGATTTTCATGGTTCAAGCCTTTCGGATCGACACCTTGCGCAAAATCTCTGAGCCGTTTTTTAGGTGCGCTTAGATAAGGCGTGGCCTTGCTGCCAACCAGCCCCTTGCGCTTCATGTAGTCGCACAGCCCCAAAAACGCTTGCAGAGAACTAACTGCCCAAAGCGTATTGAGCAGTGACCTGTCAGCCTCCATGGGCAATCTGGAACCCTTGCGGAAGTACTTCATGTCGTCTGCGGGATGCCCAACATCCCTGCTGACGGCTTGTATGAACGGATAACGGCCTTGTTCAAAGTAAGCACTGTTGTCGGGAAAGGCTTTATCAAAGGTGATATCCGCGACGCTCTGATCCGGATAACGCTCAAGCCGACGGTGAACGTTGGAATCGTTGGGGTCGTAAAAAGCCAGGGTAATGCGACCCCCTTTATTTTGAATATGTATGGGCAAATCATGGTTATGGGTGCGCAGCATGATTCGCGCCTCAGGAAGCCGTTTGTCGACCACCTGACGGAACGTGTCGTCCAGCCAGCGTCCAAACTTGTCCGGAATAAGGAGTGGGTTGTTACGCCCGACGATGAGCTCCAACGCGTCTGTTCCAGAGTCAGCGCGTGCATGGGGGTTGCTGGGGTGATCGTAGAACGCCTGCAAGTGGGCTTTGGATTTGGCCGCCCGGTCCAGGAAATCCTTGCCACCGCGCATGTCGGCAGGCTCGTCACCAAACAGATAGTTGAAAGCGAGATGACGACATACCGCCAGTGGCCGAGTGACTTCCATATTCAAATCAACAATGGGGCCACGTTTACTGGAGAGATAGACTTCATCCTTGCCGGGTTTGATCGGGTCCTGCCTGTTACGAGGCTGAGGCCTTGATCCGCTGGCCTTCGGACGACGCGTCCTGGAAGAAGAGGTCTCCGGCTGGCGTGTATGGCTACTACTCTCAGGGCGCGGCCTTACAACCGGGCGAAGGGGCAAACCAAGAAAATGATTTAACGGCATGGGGATGAAATCCTCTGAATGGCATTCCCCTCTGTGGTGATTCCAGCCTGCCCGGTTCCTTGCCGTGACGGACACCCTGCCACAACGCCAGGGAACTGGATAAGCACACGGGCCACTCAGGTAGATACCGTTCTGCTGAGTACACCTCATGATCAATATTTCTCATCCATCCCTGACATCGGTCGCCTTGAAAGTCGGTAAACCGGACAAGCCCTCAGTGTCGGCCAATCTTCACGTAGCCGATAACATTTCCATGGGCGCGAAGATGCATTTTCCCGGCCCATGGCTGGATAAGAAACGGGCATCACTCAGCCCTTTGCAGCAAAAAATGTTCGACGTGGCCTTGAAGGTATTGAGCGGCGAAGAACGCCCAAAGTCCGTCCGGGCCTCTGAAACTGGTCGCGAGATCGAGCTGGATCGGCCAGCCCATGGTGCAACCACTCTCAGTATCGGATTGGAAAAACCCATGTCCGAGGTGCTGGACTATCTGGGCATGAGTGACGGCAAAGGTAGAGCCCTGCTGACGTTGGGCACGAAGATGGCAAATGCCGTATCCCCTCCGCCTACCCCTCCACAGCCTGAAAGCCCTGCGAAGTCCACGCACAAGGACTTTCTGAAGAGCGGAAACCTGAGCGCTACGATTCTGGGAAACTTGCTAAATAAAACCTCGAGTCACGGTCGGCAAAACACCGGGGTGAATAACGCCATGAACCAGCCACAACAGAGCTCTGCCACAGCGCAGCGGCTACCAACTCGTGCGCCCCTTGAAGATGCCAGTGCCAATGTCAACTCAGACGTCGATTCCCAGGGTCCGCGAGTTGAAGCACCGCATCCCCCTGCGACGACGGAGACGGGCACGAGCCGCCGAAAGCCTTCGACAGAACTGTCGAAGAACAGCGCCACTCAAACAGGGCAGCCAGATCGATAGCGATATCAGTCTTTTTAACCTATCCATCCTGCCTGGATTTAAACCAGAAGCATCGCCAGGTCTCGCGTCAAAGGAACCGTATTTCGGCCTGAAACCACTCAAAGGTTCCAGAACCCACCCAGGTCCCTGTCCGTGATATTTAATACTTCTGCCATTCTCCCCCGCCCGGGCCAGACCACGGCGAGCGTGAATGCCCCGACTACTGGCAACGCTAGCCCGGACCAGTTTCTGGCAGGGAAACATCGGGATATGGTCGCGCAATTCAAAAACCCCAGCTCTTTGCGCAAAACCCATGATAACCATGCCATTGATGAGCGTGGACACCTGCCCTTGAGTCAACTGCGCGATTATCTACTCAGGCAAGGTGCACTGGACACAAAGGGGAAATCTGCTGAACACAGAGCCGCGCTGGGAGCGCTTAACGAGACGATCACGACGGCGTACCAGAAGAGCGCGACGTTCCGCAGGCTTTTCAACCATAGCTGGGCTACACGCCTGCGTACTCCGTCGGAGCGCTGCCTGGTTGAGATCGAGGGCGATCTAACGAACACTCAAGAGTCTGTCCTGCGGTTACCCGATGTACTCACCCGCGGCCCAAGACCGAAATATCCCGCAGCGCATGGCCCGGAGAGAGCTTCCCAGGAGCGAATCCTGCTCGGTCAGGTGGTCAGCCAACTCACTCAGCTACCCGAGCAAGAGCCGGGGCACCCCCGCGGGCCCAATCCGGAATATGTGAACATCATTCTCAAAGAAATGGGCAAGCGCGACCCTGCACAGATTGCCCTGCCCAACCAACCGGCAGTCATCAAAAATTCAGCTCAGGACGTCAGCGCTAAAACCTCGCTCAACCGTTTGATGCTGAACATCGACTCAGGGCCCAGCCCCTCGACGACTGGAAAGACTTTCAAGGACAGTGTCAGAACACACTTGAATGCTTTCGCCGGCAGGCATCTGGAACTCATCGCCCAACGCCCCAATCGGCGTCAGCTCACAGCACTGGTGCGCGAGGAAACCCAGGCGAGCAAACAACTACCGGAAATATTGATGCGCCTGTTTGGCCAGGTCCGTGGGGATGAAAAACCTATGGCACTGCTGGAAAAGATCGCTGCGCAAAATCACAGACAACAGCTATTTGCCTACCGGATCGATAAGCAACGTAGCCCTTTGGAAATGATCAACAGCCGCGACGGCGACTGCACATCATTTGCCAGATTGTTTTCGCTGCTAGGCGAAGCAGCGGGAATAACAGGGCTGGAACTGCTCAGCATGGACGGCGAGATGCATGTGCAGCTTTCTTCGCAAAGTCCGGAAATAGCCGGGGCGAAGCCTGGCGCAGCGCTAATGATGGCTCGCCATACCATCCTGCAACGCGGCGAAGGCGAACAACGCGAATACTTCGACCCGGTGTTCGGGCAACAAGTGAACCCGGCCTGGTATGGCATAGACCAGAACCGCTACCTGATGCGTACCTGACCGAAAGCGCCGACACCCTGGCTACGCAGCCTGCAGCGCCTCGGTAGTCTGAATCTCATCCAGAGATTGCATCGTTGGACCGGTAAGCCGTGGGCAACGCTGCTTGAAAATCACGCTCAGTGGAACCGTTTCAACTGCTTCGCCACACAGATGTATCAATAGTTGTCACACAGAAGGCAATGAACATGAATATGCGCGTCTCCCCTGATATGCCCAGCCAGATCCCTCTCAACGGTCAGGAGGGGATGCATTCAAACGACGCTCCGGCCCAGGGAGTCAAAGGCGCGGTAGTGCCGATGAAAGCCTTCGTGGCCGGTAATGGCGGTGGCGGCATCTCCTTCGGCCAAGGCAACACCACACAAGTGCCCCGCCAGCCAAACAGCCAATTTGCAGCCGGCAAGACTCAAGACGCGCCCTCGCCCTCGGCGCTCATCTCGTTGTTCAAGGAAGTACTGGAACGCCTCAGCACACCCGGCGGTGATCAACCTGAGGAAACAGCATTCGGTAAGCCAGCTCAGCCGCAAGGCACAGGTGCGCAGCGCACCGGTAAACCAGACGGCGTTGACAGAACCTTCGGTGTGACAGCCCCCAAGGCTACTCATGCCCCCACAGGCGCAGCTCCCACGGCCAGAACGGGTCAGGATGCCGAGTTTCTCGATAACTCCAAATACTCCACACCAAAAGATCTGGAGAAATTCGGGCCGATGGTGGCCAACTTGCCGCCCGCGCAGCAAGAGCAGGCTGCGAAAGAACTCAACCGCCCCATCGCGGCAGCGAAGATGGCCGCTGCGGGCGGTCCGGACGCAGAAAAAGCCAAAGCATTCATCGATGCCAATCCGGTGCTCAAGACCGCAGCGGATGTCGGCAAGCGCGGTGGTCAGGCTGACGGAAAAACCACTGATGGTGATTACAAGTCGCTGGCAAAAAATCTCGAGAAAGCACGGGACGCAGGGGCGAAATCCGTCAATGAGTACGTGAAAGCCAATCCCACGGCTGATCCGCAGTCGCTGCAGATGGTGACCAATGCGGCGCTGCTGCGGGCCAACGAACCCATTACCAAATGCGCCGATCCGAAAAAAGCTGCTGGGGGTGATGAAAAAGTTGGCAAGTACACCACGGTCGATGACCTCAAGGCGTTGTCCTCTGGCAACCCTGGCTTGTCCAGCCTGCTGACAACCTCAGCGAAAACGTTTGCCCAGCCAGGCTTCTCTGACTTGCTCGACCAGGGCGGACTGGAAGGCAAGGCACTGGCGAAGAAAAGCGCCGACGGCGATATCAGCACCCGGAACATAGAAGACTGGATCAAGAAACAGGCCCCTACAAACGGCGGCGAATTCGCGGCCATGATGAGCAGCGCCGCGACGCTCAACGCTACAGCAGGCGTTGATATCAGCGCGCTGAACGAAGACGTTTTTGCCAATCCTGACAAATACAGCGGCGACCAGAAAGCAGCGGTCATGGTCAAACTGCAGAAAACCCTGGAGAGCGTGGAAGCCGGACAAAGTCTGCGCAAGACCGAGAAGACTGAAACGGCTCTGAAGGAAAAAATCGCACAGTTGCAAGGCGATAAAGACGTACAAGCCTTCCTCGACAAATCGATTCCCGAACAGCAGAGGAAGTTGATCAGCAACGACCCTGCTCTGAAACAAGCGGTCAATCAGCGTTACCAAAGCCTGACCTCGGGTAACTCACTGGAAACCGATATGCGGGGCGATTTTGATGCGGTGACCAAAGACAAAGACGGCAAGCCGATCAAGGATCCATCCTCTCCTGATTACAGTGCTTCGGTCGGCAACCTGAGCGCCGAATTGCAAATGCAAAAAGATTTGCGCGGCCCTGACGCAGGTGTTCCCACAGCCAGCGATGTAGTGGCGAACCGTCCGGATTTGAGCGCCGAACTGCAACTCTCTTACCAACAGAATTTTGGCCAGGGCGGCAAAATGAACGAGCAAATGAAGTCGAAGGACGCCAAGCCGGAAAAAGTACTGGCCGACGTCGACGGCCAGAAAGCAGCCTACGACGCTGTGTTGCCGCCAGAAATTACCGCCGCCAGCCAGGACGCCTACACCGAGGCCACGCTGGCCGCCTTGAAGACCACCAAGGCTGGCGTCGACATGATTACCGACTTCAAGGACGCCACTGCCGGGCTGGGCAATAAAGATCCACAAAGCATCACCGCAAAGGACTTGAAAGCCGAAGCTGAAAAGCGTGCCAATACTGCCCTTGACGGCAAGGGCATGGCGGGTGGCGCTCTGGGCGCGGCTGGCGGTGTGTATGCCATGACGTCCGTTTCCGGATTGCTGGCTCAGGGTAAGGATGCCGAGGCAGGTAAAGCGATCTACGACAGTATCCGTGGCGCGGGCACCGCTGCGCGGGTTGGCTATGACCTGGCAACCAAATCAAGCACTGCTGGTGGGGAGATCGCCGGTAAAATCGCGGGGCGTGCCGTTGGCGCGGTTGCCGGCCGTGTTGCAGGCATGGCGGCTGCCAGCGCCGTCGCAAGCGCCGTGCCGGTCGTTGGCTGGATCGCCGATGCGGCCATGGCGATAGGTTTCGGCATCAAAGCGATTATCGATGCGGTGCACAAAAAACAGGATCAGAAGGCTTTCGATCACAATGTCGATCCAACGCTGGACCAGTTCGGTATTCCCAAGGCGCATTGATCTTCTGAGGCGGTGACGGCGTAGGTATCAGCACAACTTTTCCTTCTCCATGGGGAGGGATGTTTGTGTACATATCCGTTATTGCGGTAACGGCTGATATTGGTTGCGCTTTTACAGCGCGTCACTTTCGAAGAGCGCGAAAGTAACCAAAGCGCTCTTGCCCCACCACT
>NZ_JAGTPI010000045.1:0-48306 GCF_021147825.1 Pseudomonas quasicaspiana | reverse complement strand
ATGATCTCTTGAAAAGTGCTCTGAAGGGGCATGGGGCGGGCTCTGATCGACGGAGCCCGTTTTTTATTCTCGGTGGACGGACAAGTCAATTCCTTAACTTACTGGCATTAGGGCAAGCCCGGCTCCCACAGGTCCTACTCCACTAATGTGAAAACAAAGAATTCCCCACCTTGCCGGCCATTTTCTCCGGTTTGATCAGGAACCGCGCCAGTGCTGGCAGCAGCCACAGTGCGCCGAACATGTTCCACAGCAACATGAAGGTCAGCATCAGGCCCATGTCGGCCTGGAACTTGATCGCCGAGAAGATCCAGGTGCACACGCCAATCGCCAGACACAACCCGGTGAACAGCACTGCTTTACCGGTGGACTTCAGGGTTTCGTAATACGCTTCCTGCAACGGCAGGCCTGCCCGCAGGAAGCTTTCCAGACGGCTATAGATGTAGATGCCGTAATCGACACCGATCCCCACCCCCAGCGCCACTACCGGCAAGGTCGCGACCTTGACGCCGATGCCCATGAACGCCATGAGCGCGTTACCCAGCACCGAGGTCAGCACCAGCGGCAAGACGATGCACAGCGTCGCCGCCCACGAGCGGAAGGTGATCATGCACATGGCCGCCACACAGATGTAGACCAGAATCAGGATGGTCAACTCGGAGCGCTTGATCACCTCGTTGGTGGCTGCTTCGATCCCGGCGTTGCCTGCTGCCAGCAGGAATTCCAGGCCTTCACGATTGTTTTCGGCGGCGAATTCCTGCACAGCATGCACGGCACGATCCAGGGTTTCGGCCTTGTGGTCGTTAAGAAAAACCAATAACGGCGCCAGTGAGCAATCGTTGTTGTACAGGCCATCGGCCCGGGCAATGGAGCTGTTGAGTACGTCTTTGTTGCGCGACAGGGCTTCCCATTTCAGGTTGCCCTCGTTCATGCCCTTGATGACCTGTTTGGAGACTGTGACCAGTGATATTGCCGACTGCACGCCCGGCGTGTTCTCCATCTTCCAGGTCAGTTCGTTGATGGCGGACATGGTCGGGTAAGCCGAGCAACCTTCGCGAGGCGTCTTGACCATCACCACCAGCACATCGGAGCTAGTGGAGTAGTGGTTGATGATGAAGCTGTTGTCCTGGTTGTAGCGCGAGTCGGGACGCAGTTCCGGCGCCCCCTGATCGAGGTCGCCGATCTTCAGATTCTGGCTGTACCAAAGTCCACCACCGAAGGCCAGCAGCGCCAGCACGATGGACACCGGAGCGACTTTGGCGCTGGCAAAGCCTGACAGCAAACGCCAGAACGGATGTTCGGAGACGGCATCTTGCTTGCTGCGGCTCACTGCCCTCTTACTGATACCCGCGTAGGAAATGGCGACCGGCAACAGAATCAGGTTGGTGAACACGATGACCGCCACACCAATCGATGCGCCGATGGCCAGCTCGCGGATCACTCCGATGTCGATGATCAGCAACGTGATAAAACCAACCGCGTCCGCCAGAATCGCGATCATGCCCGGCAGGAACAATTGACGGAACGTGCGCCGCGCTGCGGTCAGGGCATTCTCGGCGTCACTGGATTGCAGCGCAATGCCGTTGATTTTCTGCACCCCGTGGGAAATACCGATGGCGAAGATCAGAAACGGCACCAGCATCGAATACGGGTCCAGACCGAACCCCACCACATGCATCAAACCCAGTTGCCAGACCACCGCAATCAGCGTCGTACTTAATACGGCAACGGTGCTGCGAATACAGCGCGTAAACCAGATCAGCAATACCAGCGTGATGACAAACGCGACACCAAAAAACAGCACGACCATCACCAGACCATCGATCAAGTCACCGACTTTTTTGGCAAAGCCGACGATATGAATCTTGATGTTGGGGTTCTGAGCCTGGTATTTGTCGCGGATCTTTTCTTCGAGCTGGTGGGAAAACTGCTGGTAGTCCAGCTTGAGCAGCTTGCCCTGATCCTCAGGGTCCGGATAAGACTCCATCAGCGGCACATCAACGATGCTCGACTTGAAGTCGTTGGCCACCAGACGCCCGACCTGCCCGGACTTGAGCACGTTATTACGCAACTGATCGAGGCTGTCGTCGGAACCGTCGTAGCTCTGCGGGATGACCTCACCACCGGCAAAGCCCTCCTCCGTCACTTCCGTCCAGCGCACGCTGGGGCTCCACAGGGATTTCAGGCCTGAACGGTCAACACCGGGAATGTAGAACACCTCGTCGTTGATTTCCCGCAGGGTCTCCATGTATTGCCTGGAAAATATGTCGCCATCCAGCGCTTCGACCGAAATCCGCACGGTGTTGCCCAGATTGGCCAGATCGTTACGGTGCTTCATCATGTTCTGGACGAAGGGGTGATCCAGCGGAATCATTTTTTCAAAACTGGTCGATGGCCTAACCAGAGTCGCCTGCCAGAACAACAGGATGCTGACCAGCAGGCAGATGACAATCACTGCCGGCCGATTATTGAAGATCAAACGTTCAAGGAACGTTGCCTTATCGTCGCTGTGCTGCTGAGTGTCGTGCAGATTACTCATCCCGGAATTTCCCCGCCCTGATTGTTCTGATTGTTCTTATTGCTGGCTGGACTCGGCGCCCGTCGGCGAGGTGACGCGTACGCCTCCCTGTCCAACCAGAATCAGATTGCCCTGCGCATCGGCCGTCACCCCGGACAGCGAAATCCGGTCGGGACGGTTGAACACCTGAAAGCTCAGGCCATTGTCGGTGCTGCGCATCACGCTGCCGCCGTTCCCCACCAGCACCAGCGAACCGTCGTTTAGCAAGGTGGCGTTGGCCAGCCCGAATTCCAGTGGCCCGCGTGCAGCTTTCAGTTCGATGGGCTCCCAGGTATCGCCAAAATCGGTGGAGCGATAGAGATTGCCGCGCAACCCGTAAACCAGCAGCGTGCCGGGCTGACCGGTCCCCATCGCGCCGAACAGTGATCCCTGGTACGGTCCTTCAAGCTTTTCCCAGGATTCACCTTCGTCACGGGAACGGAACATCGCCCCCGCCTCGCCCACCACGAACAAGCCGCTGTCGGCAACATGGGTAATGCCATTGAGGTGGTACTGGTCTTCATTGTCGAGGCGGTCACTGACGTCCTCCCAGTGTTGGCCGCCATCCAGCGTAGTCAGCAACATGCCGTAGGCGCCTACTGCAAAACCGGTTGACGCGTCCTTGAACCAGACATCCAGCAACGGTGCTTCACGGGACAGGTCTTCGAATTGCTTGACCCAATTGGCGCCCCCATCGTTGCTGGCAAGAATCTGTGCATCGTGGCCGACGGCCCAACCGTGTTTGTCATCGACGAAATACACCGAAGTCAGTAGCTGACGGGTCGGCACCCTGGCCTGGGTCCAGGTCTTGCCCTGATCGTCTGAATACAGAATATGTCCGCGCTCGCCCACCACGACCAGACGCGCACCGGCATGAGCGACGTCCAGCAGCAGACTGCGACAGGCGCGTGCGGATTCGATGGAGTACAGCGTGGTTTGAGCTGGGTCAGCCTTTTCAGGCGCGCTTTCAGTGGCCGCCATCGATAACGTGACAACACTCGACAAGGTGAACGCTGCCAGCAATGAGCACACTTTCACCCTAGGTTTGCCCGTCCAGAATGCCGGTGGCCGTCCGAAGGCCGAATGCCCACCGGACTGCGTGCGCCGATTTACAGGCTCACTCATGAAGCGTCCCCTTTTCCATTTTATTTTTATTAGGTTAGCCGAGACCAAGCGCTCTAGCCTTGGGCTTCTGGAAGCAGACCTATCCTATCCAGCTTTGGAAACTCATGACAATCGACATAGGGGTATCTTTGGTCGAAGCCTCTTGCGTGATTGGTGGGTTATCAGTTGGGGTGATGCAGTCCGAAAACCAGTCGCGTGACCTGTGGGAGCGGAGCTTGCTCGCGATAAGGCTGGACGCGATAGGTCTGATATCTGCGGCGTTCTTATCGCGAGCAAGCTCGGCTCCCACAGGAATCAATGATGACGTGGGACCGGCTTCAGCCAGTGTAGGCAGGGTTCGACGCTACGCCCTGCCAAGGTCAGAACTGATAAGCCACAGCCAGACTGGACACGGTTGTTCTGTTGGCCTGCGAGCTGGAGTTCGCCGGGGTGCGCCCGCTTTCTCCCTCCGTATAGTCCTTGATAAACGCACTGCCAAGGGCTTCCTTGTAGACCTGATAATCAATGCCCGCCTTCACCGAGAACTGCGGATTGAAGTTGTACGACAGCGCCAGTGCCAGACTTTGCATACGGCCTCGGCTGCCGTGGTCACCGTCGAACGTCAGATTACGCAAGTGATGGGTATCGAAATCCCTGGGCTTGACCCACTGGCTGTATTTGAAGCGACCTTCAAGGGTCCAGTTCTGATGGTTGTAGAGACCCACAAGACCGAGAAATGGCGTGGCATAGGTCTGCCGGTAAGTAATGCCTTTTACATCAGCAGGAATATCTCCGGTTAGATCACGGAAATTACCCTCGCTGGAATAGACGTAACTGCCACCCCGAGCCTGCCAATCAAACTGACTGCGCTGATAGCCCGCCATAACACCGAAAGCCAGGTCTTCACGCTTGAGGGTCCAGGCTGTCGCCGAAACCTCGGCTTGCCATGCTTTGTTGAGCCGGGTATCAGGGTGATCCGAAAAATGGGTCCAGCCTGCCGCCTCGCCATCACGCCAGTCGTGATCCGTCATATGGCTATTGCCCGCATTCATGCGCGTCCAGCCACGCACATCGAGGGTCAGCCAGTTCAGAGGATTGTAGGCGAACCCCAGATGCAAGGTGGGGACCTGCTTGATGTCCCAATTCAGCTCACTGAGTTTCTGGCCGAGATCGTAGACCTTCTCCTGAGATTTGCCGTTCAGCAATCCGACTCCCAGATTGAGTTCGATGCTGCCAAGACGCAGTTTCTGCTCGTTGGTGATCTGAGCATCGGCCAATACCTCTTGCCCTACTGCAACCAGCCCCAGTAAAACCAACGCTTTCCGTCCGTTTATCAACATAATCCCTACCTTTGCGAGATGACGCGCGCGTACAGCCCAAGGGCAACGCAACACGGGGTCGAAAGGATGGGCGAGTTTGCAGGACGTCTCTGCCAGCCGAATCCTTGGCTGAGTGTGTGAAAGGTCCACGTAGAGCGCTGGAAATACCCTACGTACGCTGATCCAGTGGGACCGGATTCATCCGGGAAGGCGGCATTCCTGACGACGCAGATGCTGTGAATGTACGGCCCCTTCGCGAATGAATTCGCTCCCACAGGTTTTTCACCCAGCCCAGGTCACCGCGATCCGGTGGGACCGAGTTAGCTCCATAAAAAAGGGCCTGCCGCTTGCGCGGGAGGCCCTTGGATCAACAGTCTTCGCTATTCGGCGAGGCTTTTGCTCACCACTTCGAACACGTCGCTGGACAGCTCACCCGAATCACGGATGCGCACCAGTTCGTCCTTCATCAGGGCCTGACGCTTGCTGTCGTATTTGCGCCAGCGGGTCAGGGGCGCCAATTGACGCGAAGCGATCTGCGGATTGAAGCCGTTGAGCTGGATGACCAGATCTGCCAGGAAACGGTAGCCGGACCCATCCGCTGCGTGGAAGTTGATCAGGTTCTGGCCAGCAAACGCACCGATCAGGGCACGGACCTTGTTCGGGTTTTTGATGTTGAATGCAGGGTGTTGCATTAACGTCTTGACCCGCTCCAGACCACCCGGCAGCGGGCTGCCTGCCTGAACGCTGAACCACTGATCCATGACCAGCGGGTTGTCTTTGAAGTTCTCGGCAAACACTGCCAGCGCCTTGTCTTTCTCGGCGGTGAACGGCGAGTTGACCAGCACGGCAAGGGCTGTCAGGCGCTCGGTCATGTTGTCACTGGTGTCGAACTGCTCGATGGTTGCAGCCAGCACTTCCGGTTTCTGGCTGAGCATCAGATACGACAAGGCGATGTTTTGCAGTGCGCGACGGGCGAAATGCTCGGCTTCAGCGACGTACTCAGTGGCTTTCGACACCTTGCGGTTGGCCGTGTAGCGCGCCCACAAACCGTCGAACAGGCTGTCTGTAAGCTGCTTGCGCACAAATTCACGGGCAGCATGGATAGCATCCACGTCGGCCACTTCACTGATTTCGGTCAGGTAGGCTTCGCCCGGCAACGAGAGCATTTCGGCAATCATGGCCTGATCCAGCGAGGTATCCGCCAGAACGCTGCCCAATGCGGTAATCAAACGCTGATCAAGAACCAGCGGCTGGCCTTTCTGATGCTGACCGATCAACTCCTGCAGCACCTGTACCGACAGTTGCTGACCTGCATCCCAGCGGTTGAAGCCGTCGCTGTCATGCTGCATGAGGAACATCAGTTGGTCGCGGTTGTACGGGAAGCTGAGTTTCACCGGTGCCGAGAAACCGCGCAGCAACGAGGGCAGCGGCTGTTCAGCAATATCAACGAAGGTGAAGGTCTGCTCGGCTTCGGTGACAGAAATCACTCGCGTGTTGCCAGCGGCAGCGTCTTCGCCTTGCAGACGCAACGGGATTTCGCCGCCCTGCTTGTCCAGCAAGCCCAGCTCCACCGGGATCACGAAAGGTTGTTTGCTTTCGCCCGGCTGACCCGGTGTGGTCGGGCAGCTCTGGCGGAAAGTCAGACTGTAGGTTTTCGCTGCACTGTCATAAGACTCGCTGACCGCCAGACGCGGCGTACCGGCCTGGCTGTACCAACGTTTGAACTGGGTCAGATCGACGCCATTGGCATCTTCCATGGCCTTGATGAAGTCATCGCAGGTCACGGCCTGGCCGTCATGGCGCTCGAAGTACAGATCACTGCCTTTGCGGAAACCTTGTGCACCGAGCAAGGTGTGAAGCATGCCCACGACTTCCGAGCCTTTCTCGTACACGGTCAGGGTGTAGAAGTTGGAAATCTCGATAAAGCTGTCCGGGCGCACGGCGTGAGCCATCGGGCCGGCATCTTCGGCGAACTGGTGGGTACGCAGATAGGCCACGTCCTGAATACGCTTGACCGTGGCCGAGTTCATGTCTGCGGAGAACCCTGAATCACGGTAAACCGTGAAGCCTTCTTTCAACGACAGCTGAAACCAGTCACGACAGGTCACGCGGTTGCCCGACCAGTTGTGGAAGTATTCGTGGGCAACAATGGCCTCGACCCGCTGGTGCGCGGCATCGGTGGCAGTTTCGGCGCGGGCCAGCACGGCGCTGGAGTTGAAGATGTTGAGGCCCTTGTTCTCCATGGCACCCATGTTGAAGTCGTTCACGGCGACAATCATGAAGATGTCCAGGTCGTATTCACGGCCGTACGCTTCTTCATCCCAGCGCATGGACTTCTTCAGGCTGGTCATGGCGTGCTGGCATTTGTCGATGTTTTCCGGCTCGACGTAAATGCGCAGGGTTACTTCGCGCTCGCTCACGGTGGTGAACTTGTCTTCGACGCACCACAGATCACCGGCCACCAGCGCAAACAGATACGCCGGCTTCATGAACGGGTCTTCCCAGGTCGCCCAGTGCCGGCCGTCATCTTCCGGGCCGCTGGCAATCGGGTTGCCGTTTGAGAGCAATACCGGGAAATTGTGCTTGTCGGCGCTCAGGGTCGTGGTGAACTTGCTCATCACGTCCGGGCGGTCGAGGTAATAGGTGATCTTGCGGAAGCCTTCGGCCTCGCACTGGGTGCAGAACATGCCGCTGGATTTGTACAGGCCTTCCAGTGCGGTGTTGGTTTCCGGGTGGATGCGCACGCTGGTATCGACCGTGAATGACTCGGCCGTGGGGTGCAGCGTCAGGTGGTCCGGGGTCAACTGGTAATCAGCAGCGCTCAGCTCGACGTCGCCCAGCTTGACCGACAGCAGTTCCAGCAACTGACCGTCCAGCACCAGCGGCGGCAGGCCCGCACCGCGCTCGGGATTGCGGCGCATGACCAGTTGTGCGTGAACCAGCGAATGGTCATCGAACAGCTCGAACGTCAGGTGCGTTTCGTCGATGAGGTACTCGGGAGCCTGATAATCCTTCAGGTAGATCATTTGCGGTTGTTCGGTGCGCATGATGAGTCCTCTTACTGATGCACGGCGAGCTGATAAGCCGTGTATTTACGAATATTGATCACGCCGGTATCGAAGATCAGGTACTGGCCCTTGATGCCCAACAAAGTGCCTTCGGCGATCGGGTTCTTGTCCAGATTGAAGCTGACGATCTTGGTCGGGTACGCCTCGACGGGGTAGCGAATCTCGATCGGTTCGACGTCATGCAGCATTTGGATGGCCTGCAAGCCGAATCGTTCTTGCAATCCGGCCAGCCCTTCAGCGCAGCTTTCAAACAACTGCTGGCGAATCGCGGCCAGATCCACGGGCTGCGCATCGCCCTTGAGCAGCGCGCGCCAATTGGTGCGGTCGGCAACCTGACTGCGCAGCAAGTCCTCGACAAAACCGGACTGCTGGCGGGTCGCAACGCGCATGATAGGCAGGGCCTGACTGGCCCCCTGATCCAGCCAGCGGGTCGGCAACTGGGTGGCACGGGTAATGCCGACTTTGACGCCCGACGAGTTGGCCAGATAGACCACGTGATCGGTCATGCAGAACTGCTCGCCCCACGCTGGATCGCGACAGGTGCCGTGCTCGTGGTGGCATTTTTCCGGGCTCATGATGCAGATGTCGCACTGCGCCAGCTTGAGCATGCACGGGTAGCAATAACCCTGGCTATAACTGGACTTTGTCTTGCGCCCGCAATGGCTGCAATGGATCGCACCGAGGAACTCCAGACGCACCGTTTTGCCAATCAGCGGATTGACCGGAATCTCGGTATCGCCCAGACGAAACGCATATTCAACCTGCGAGGCATTAAGCCGCGCCGACATTTTGTTGACTGCTCCGCGACCAATCTCAATCAATGGATGGCATCCGACTTGAACAGGATATTCGGCACAGTCGTGGACTTGGACGCACATTCCTGCGGGCCCATGTAGCCGATGCGCTGGTCTTCCGGCAGGTTCTGCACTTCCCAGGCAATCAACGCCTGCAAGGACAACTCGCGCTGTTCCTGAGTCAGCTTGCGGCCATCGGACCACTTCCCGATTTCTACCGCCAGCTTCAGGCTTTCGTAGATATCCGGGGTGATGTTTTCAATCATTTCGGCAAAAGAGGACATAGCGCACTCCTGACTCTTCATTAAACAGCATTCAACATCAGGTCCTGACCCGGGCAATCAACCCGCCAATCAGACCCGTGACGCAACCGATGATCAGCCCGCCGACATGGGCACCGTTGGCGATTTCGCCAAAGCCCAGCATGCCGACCAGCCCTGAAAGACACAGCACCAACCAGACCAGCATCATCACCAGCACACCGCGCGGTAGACGATAGATGGGGTTGGGTGCGAGCAATTGAAAGATCCAGCAGTGACCCAACAGCCCATAAAGCACGCCGGACAACCCGCCAAACAGGCTGGGGCCGCCGAACTGGTATTGAACAGTGTTGGAAACAGCGCTGAACAGCAGGGTCAGACCCAGCAGATGCAAACTGCCCTGGCGCCACTCGATACGGCGGCCCAGCTCCCAGTACCACATAGCGTTCATGGCCAGATGAAGGATGCCGAAGTGAATCAGCATCGGCGTGACGATCCGCCACCACTGGCCAGCTGCAATGCTGTCGCCCAGCGGCAGGAAGGTCGCGTATTCACCCTGTACGCGGAAATCGAGAAAGGTCAGCCAGCGCACTGCGTCGAGGTTTTCCCCCAACAGCGTGATGCCACCGACTATCAAACACGCCAGCAGCACCAGCGTGGTGACCGGACTGTCGCGCAGTTGCTGAACAAAGCCGGGACGCGGCGCAGGGGTGCTCTGCTCACCCGGCGGCAATTGATAGTGCTCATCACCGTCCGGGTATTGCTGATACAAAGCCCGAATATCGTCCGCCAGTTGCGGCGTGTCGGGCACCCAGAGGACTTGCTCTCCCGCTTCTTCGCTGACCCGATGTGGCACGCGCAGACGATTCAACAGGCTGATAAAACCACTCAGGTCGGTGGTCAATGGCAGACGCAGTACAGCAACAGGACTCATCAAACAGCCTCGGGACGTTCAACATCAACCCAGACAAACTTGTCCGGATCGATGCAGGTTTCCTGGTCAAGCCGATAGGCGACCAGTTTGCCGTAGAGCACGGCGCTGTAATCCAGGCAAGCCAGGTTCGGCCGGATCGGGGCGGGAATCCCGCTGCGCCAGTAATGCCCGACGAACAGCATCGGCTCGTCAGCGCCATAGCGCAGCAAGGCGTTCTTTTCAGTCGTAGAGAGTGGCGTCTTGGCCACACCTTCGGGCAGCGCGTCCGGCTGAAACACCACGTCGCCGTAGGTTTGCGGGTCGTCTTCCCAGAACTTGGTGCGGAAAAACTCACGGGTCAGGCCATCGCCGCCGGTCAGCGTAATGCCATGGGGCAAGCGCATGTCAGTGCCGCGCAACAAACGGTCAAACACTGCGCAGGCAAAGCTGCCCTGAACCGCCGAGGCCTGGACGAATTCCTGATTGATGCAGCCACCGCCATGCATCGTGATCAACGGTGTGATCAGGCTGGCGTCCCAACAGGCATGTACGACGCGGAAACGTCCGGCATCCATGAACAGCGGCAGCTCGTAGAACCAGTCGACAAATTCCTTCCACTCATCCGGATATTGCTCGAACTGGGCCAAGGTCTCGCCCATAAGCTTGCTATGACGAAGCGAATGTTCCCGGACGAACTGCTTGCCGCTCTCCGGCGGGGCAGGTGTATGCCAGCCCAACGCATTGAACTCGTGGTTGCCCATGATGCACAGCGCGTGCCCCGCCTTCACCATATCGCGCACGATGTGCAGCGACTCGCGAATCAGCGGGCCGCGATCAATGATGTCCCCCAGAAATAACGCGATGCGCTCAGGATGTCGCCACACGCCTGCCTGAAAGCGATAACCCAGCACGCTGAGCAGTTTCTCCAGCGTGTGGGCACAGCCATGCACGTCACCGATCAAATCGTAGCTACGCGCGGGATCGAACATCAGTCGCCTCCACCACCAAGCCGGCTACCCCAGCCCAGCTTGGTGCGACAGACTTCGTAATAATTGTGATCAAGTGGGTGGATCAGGCGCAGTTTTTGCGGCTTCTTGCTGACCGTGACGGTGTCACCCGGCGCGCAGGTGAAATGGTTCTGGCCGTCGCAGGAGACTTGCGGATAAATCGTCATGTCCTTTGAGACCACGATTTTCAGCTCACTGTTCCCATCCACTACGATGGGCCGTCCGGACAAGGTGTGCGGGTACATCGGCACAATCACGATCGCATCCAGCTTGGGATGCATGATTGGCCCGCCAGCGGAAAGCGCATACGCGGTCGAACCGGTAGGCGTGGCGACGATCAGGCCGTCGGCCTTCTGGCTGCAGACGAACTGACCATCGATGTAGATCTCGAACTCGATCATCCGCGTCGACTTGCCGGGGTGCAGCACCACATCGTTGAGCGCGTCGCCCTGACCGATGGCTTCGCCGTGACGGCGGACTTCGGCCTGTAGCAGGAAGCGGTTCTCGACCAGATAATGGCCGTCGAGCACTTCGGCGACTTTGATTTCCAGTTCGTCGGGGCGGATATCGGTGAGGAAGCCCAGGCTGCCACGGTTGATGCCCAGCACCGGCGTGTTGTGCTTGGCCAGCGCACGAGCCGCGCCCAGCAGGCTGCCGTCACCACCCACCACGATCACCAGGTCGCAGACTTCGCCGAGCATCTTGCGCGATGAAGTTTGCAGGTTGTGGCCTGGCAATACTTCGGCAATGGTGTCTTCCAGAATGACGTGCAGGTGCCTTTCCAGCAGGAATCTCTTGAGTCGGCGCACGGTATCGAGCACCTGAACACTGCCCAGGCGGCCGATGATGCCGATATTACGAAACTGCTCCATGGGGCTCCTGCGGGGTTCGATGCGGCTTAAAGACAGCGATTATGGGCGAAAGGCCGGGGTAGCGGCAATTGATCGTTCCCGGATGTTCAACCTGTAGGAGCTGCCGAAGGCTGCGAAAAGGTCGGAATGACCTTCCACAGGTCTGATTAAACGTCCGGTTCCCGGCCGATCGCAGCCTTCGGCAGCTCCTACTTTGACCGATGGTTGCCAGTTAACGCTATCCTGCGACCATGACTCTATTCCACAGCCTCACCCACCTGCCCCGCCAGTTACGCACGCCGCAAGTGCGGGACCTGGCCTGGGTGATTCTGGCGCCGCCGATGCTGAGCGAAACGCCGTGGCCGCAGCGTCATCCTTTGACTGCCAGCGACTGGGTGCAAACACCTCAACTATTGGCAGACTTTCTACTCAGGCTGGACCAGGACAGCAGCGCCCTGCTCCACTGGCTGGCACTGGGCGCAACCCGTCGGCTGGGCCTGTATTACGAGCGTTTATGGCAATTTGCAGTAGCTCAGGCTCCTGGTGTCGAGATGATCGCCGCGAACCTGCCGATTCGCCTGGGCGGCCAAACCCTGGGTGAGCTGGACATGCTGCTGCGCGATGCCGAAGGCGTGCACCACGTGGAATTGGCGATAAAGCTCTATCTCGGACCGCAGCAAGGTGACGGCAGTGACCCTGCGCAATGGCTGGGGCCTGGTTGCCATGACCGGCTTGACCTCAAACTTGCCCACCTGAGCCAACATCAACTGCCGATTTCCGCCCGCCCGGAAAGCCGCGAACTGCTCGCAGCGCTGGGCATCGATACGTTTGACGCGCAACTGTGGCTTGGGGGCTATCTACTTTACCCGTGGCCCGGCCAGACAGACTCTCCGCAAGGCGTCCATCACCAGCACTTGCGCGGCAGTTGGCTGCATCAGAAGGATTGGCACGCATTTACCGCGCAACGGCCGGAAGGTCGCTGGCAGTTATTGCCTCGTCACGCCTGGCTGGCCCCGGCCCATTACGCCGAAGCCTGGAAAGATTCACAACTGCAGGACTGGCTGACTCAACTGGACCCGCTGGCTCCGGCGCAACTTTTGGTAAGGCTGGTGGAAAACGGCAGCGGCGAATGGGAGGAAGCCGAACGGGTTTTCCTCGTTTCGGACATCTGGCCACGGCTGGGTGACACAAGCAACATGACTCAAACCATCACGTTGCCCGCGTCGCCCGCCTGAATCTCAAGCGGCTTTTTTAGTGCGCGGCAGCAGAATCGCCAGGATCCCCAGAAGCGGCAGATAGGAACACAGGTTATAGACGAACAGAATGCCGTGGCTGTCAGCCAGATAACCCAGCAAGGCCGCACCAATCCCGCCAAAGCCGAACATCAGGCCGAAGAAGATCCCGGCGATCATGCCGACGTTACCCGGCACCAGCTCTTGGGCATACACCACAATGGCGGAAAACGCCGACGCCAGAATGAAACCGATGATCACGCTCAGCACGCTGGTCCAGAACAGATCGGCATAAGGCAGCGCGAGGGTAAACGGCGCAGCACCGAGAATCGAAAACCAGATCACCGCTTTACGGCCAATCCGGTCGCCAATCGGCCCACCGAAGAACGTGCCCGCAGCCACCGCTCCAAGGAAAAGGAACAGATACAGCTGGGAATTAGCCACCGACAGGTCGAACTTCTCGATCAGGTAGAAGGTGAAGTAACTGGTGATGCTCGACATGTAGAAGAACTTGGAGAAGATCAGAAACGCCAGGACGACCAGCGCGCCAGTGACGCGTCCTTTGGACAGACCATGACTCGCGGCCTGACCTTGCTTGAGCTTGAACAGATTCAAGTGCGCGCGGTACCAGCGGCTGATGCCGTATAGCAGTCCCACAGAAAACAGCGCGACCAGCCCGAACCAGGCCACATACCCCTGACCGAACGGAATGATGATCGCTGCGGCCAGCAACGGGCCAAACGCTGAGCCGGTGTTGCCGCCCACCTGAAAGGTCGACTGCGCCAGTCCAAACCGTCCACCCGACGCCAGCCGCGCAATGCGTGAAGCTTCCGGGTGAAAGGTAGAAGAGCCAATACCGATCAGGGCCGAGGCCAGCAGAATCATTGGAAAACTGCCCACCACGGCCAGCATCAGAATACCGATCAAGGTGCACAGCGAACCGACTGGCAATACCAGCGGATTGGGATGGCGGTCGGTGTAATAACCCACCCAAGGTTGCAACAGCGAGGCAGTGATCTGGAACGTCAGGGTAATCAGGCCGATCTGCGTAAAGGTCAGGCCGTAGCTTTCCTTGAGCAGCGGGTAGATCGACGGCAGCACCGCCTGAATCAAGTCGTTGACCAGATGCGCCAGTGCCACAGCACCGATGATGCGCATGACCAGCGGGCTGCTGGTGCTGGTGTTCGGAGGAGTTGCAGCAGGAATTGCGCTGGTGGAGGCGTTGCTTACGTCCATGGAGTTCATCCGCGAAGCTATTGGATGTGCCACGACCCGGTTATTGCAAGATATGTCAGCGGCACAAGGCCCGCCAATGTGCCATTTTTTGGGGCATGGCCGCTACATTTTGTTGCGCAGATGACAGAGGGTTGTCACTGATATGCAGGCTTTTGTGGGAGCCGGGCTTGGTCTGGGCGGCATTCCGACGATAAACGATAACGCGGTGTGGCTTCTGTTCGCGTCTCATGTATCGCGGGCAAGCCCGGCTCCCACAGGATTGCATTGCAAATCTAGACTTGAGTCGCTGCCACACCCGGCTCGCCCTTCTGCCCCGTCGGCACATCATGCAGCGATATCCGCGAGGTCTCCGGCAGCGCCAGGCCACCCGCCAATGCCAGCAATGCCACGGCAATCAGGTAAAACGCCGGGGACAAATTGCTGCCCGTAGTGGTGATCAGCCAGGTCGCCATCAACGGCGCGGTGCCGCCGAAGATGGTGTAAGCCATGTTGTAAGTGATCGCCGAAGCGGTGTAGCGCGTACGGGTCGGAAAGGTTTCCGAGAGCAGCGCGGCCGTGACCACGCCACACAGTACCGCGCCGACCGCCAGCAGCATCACGCCGACGATGGACGCCACGAACGAGCCGGAACTGGCCATCAAGAATGACGGGAATACCACCACGATCAACAGCGCGCACGCGGTCATGACCGTCACGCGGCGCCCGACCTTGTCGGAGTACAACCCGGCCAACGGGCAAATCGCTGCGGCAAAGAGCAATGCAATCAACGACACCAGCAACGCCGTCGCACGACTCAGACCACCCGCTACTTGCAGGTAAGTCGCGAAGTAGGTGGTGAACATATAGAACGACAAGGCCGTCAGCGACACGAATGCACCCAGGCAGCAAATCGCCGCTCCGTGGTTACGCAGGGTTTCCTTGAGGGGCGAATGGGCGACGTCATGCTCCTGCGCCACCGCCTGAAATGCCGGAGTTTCATCCAGTTTCCAGCGCAGATACAAACCGACCAGACCCAGCGGCGCAGCAATCAGGAACGGCAAGCGCCAGCCCCAACTGCCCATGGCTTCCGGTGACAGTGAAGCCTCAAGGGCATAAGCGACTACAGCCGCTGCGGCGAATGCAGAAAAGGTCGAGACCGGGACAAAACTGCCGTACCAGGCTCGCTTGTCGCTGGGCGCATGCTCCATGAGATAAGCGCATGCGCCTGCGTATTCACCGCCCGCTGAAAAGCCCTGCGCGCAACGAATGAGCGTCAGCAGAATCGGCGCCATCACGCCAATCGCCGCGTAGGTGGGCAATAGACCAATCAAGGTCGTGGCTGCGGCCATCAGCAGAATGGTCATTGCCAGCGTGCGTTTGCGACCAATCCGGTCGCCGAGCATGCCGAAGAAAATTCCGCCCAGAGGCCTAAAAGCGAAGGCCACCGCGAATACCGCGAAAGTCTTCAGCAGCGCTGCACTGGCGTCGCCACTGGGGAAGAACTGTTGGGCGATAGCCGTGGCGAGAAAGCCATAAACGGCGAAGTCGAACCATTCGACGAAGTTGCCGATGGCGGCGGCGACAATCACTTTTCTCAGCGTTTTGGGGCTGACTTGCTCTGTAGCGGCGCTTGTCATGCTGGACCTCGACATTTCATCAGGAAGCTATCGATTATCGGGACAGTCACTGCGACGGCTCACTCCAAAAGTGTCATCCGCGTATTCAGGACCGACCCCATTGCTATTCGATCGCGCATGATTCATGCCAGAGGCTTTGGATCAACGATTACAAGCCCATTGCCCGTCGTCCCTGCAGGCCGCCGGTGTGGATGAAGATCAGCCGCGTGCCGACCGGGAAACGCCCGGCGACCACCTCATCGTGGAGGGCCAACAGCGCCTTTCCGGTGTACAGCGGTTCGAGGGGGATGCCGCTTTGGGATTCGCTACTGACGATGAAATCCAGCAGGTGCGGATCGGTTTTGGCGAAGCCGCCACGGGAGGCGCTGATGAGGATGTAGTCATCGGTAGGAGCGAACTTGTTCGCGAGGCGGTGTGTCAGGCTAGACGCTTCGCGAACAAGTTCGCTCCTACCGGTTTTGCGATGGGCCAGAATTGCCGCGACATTCTGTTCAACCCCATGATCATCCGGCACCGCCATGGCGCCGTACACCGGATGCGCGCCGTCCTCGGCCAACACTAGTCCAGCTAGCGTGGTGCCCGTTCCTGCAGCCAGCCACCAGCCGTGATAATCACTCCAGCCCAGTTCGCTCAGTTGTTCGTGCGCCATCTCCAGCAAGCCGGCGCAGCCAAGCGCGCCGGGCAAACCTCCGCCGCCTTCCGGGATCGGGTAGAAATCAGGGTGTTGCGTCAGCCACGAAGGCCAGAAGTCCGGCTCATGGCGTGCGCGATAACCGCCATAGCCAAGCCAGTGCAGGTGCATGCCGAACGCCTGTAGATCGACCGTGGTGGGCGTCTCAACGGCGTGACCGCGCAACAATCCGACCGTGGCAAAGCCAAACCGCTTGCCCGCTGCTGCCAACGCATGCAGATGGTTGGAATGCGCGCCGCCCAGACTGATAACGCCTTTCGCATTCACCTCGCTGGCTGCCGCAAGGTGATGAGCGAGCTTGAACCACTTGTTGCCACTGATCAGCGGATCGATAAGATCCAGGCGCAGGACCGCAACCTCGACACCTGCACTGGCGAGCCAAGGCAGGTTTAGCCGCTGGAGAGGAGCGCTGGGTTGCCAGTGAATCGGGGCGATGGACACAAGGAAGGGACCGCAGGATGAAGGGCGGGAGTTTAGCATTGGCTGCGATTTAACTGATTAAGCATAAACCCCAGGAAAACTCTACAACCCCGCCGCCAACCTCGAACCCTGATCAATCGCCCGCTTAGCATCCAGCTCGGCCGCGACATCCGCGCCGCCGATCAGGTGCACGGATTGCCCGGCTTCAACCAGCCCGTCATACAGTTCGCGCAACGGATCCTGTCCGGCGCAGATCACGATGTTGTCCACCGGCAAAACCTTCTCCTCGCCTTCACCGATACGAATGTGCAGACCGGCGTCGTCGATGCGCAGGTATTCGACGCTGTTGAGCATCTGCACCTGTTTGTTCTTCAAACCGGTACGGTGAATCCAGCCAGTGGTCTTGCCAAGACCGTCGCCGACCTTCGAAGCCTTGCGCTGCAACAGAAACACCTGCCGCGCCGGGGTGTGCAGCTCCGGCTTGATCCCCGCCACGCCTCCGCGGGCTTCAAGGGCGGTGTCGATGCCCCACTCTTTCCAGAAAGCAGTTCGATCCATACTGGTGGAAATGCCCTGATGCACTAGAAACTCCGAAACGTCGAAACCGATACCGCCTGCGCCGATAACCGCAACGCTCTGCCCGACCGGTTTACGTTGCAGGATCACATCCAGATAGCTCAGCACCTTCGGATGATCGATACCCGGAATCGCTGGCGTGCGCGGCGCAATACCGGTGGCCAGGATTACCTCGTCAAAACCGGCGCCCAGCAAATCCTCAACGGCAACACGGGTATTGAGCCGCACTTCTACGCCCGTGGTTTGCAACTTGCGCGCGAAGTAACGCAGGGTTTCGTAGAACTCCTCTTTGCCCGGTACACGCTTGGCGATGTTGAACTGACCGCCGATTTCAGCGGCTGAATCAAACAGGGTGACGTGATGCCCACGTTCAGCAGCCACTGTGGATGCCGCAAGGCCCGCAGGACCGGCACCAATCACGGCGATTTTCTTGCTCTGGCGGGTCGGGATGTAATTCAGTTCGGTCTCATGGCAGGCACGCGGGTTGACCAGACAACTGGTCAACTTGCCGCCAAAAGTATGGTCCAGACAGGCTTGATTGCAGCCAATGCAGGTGTTGATTTCATCGGCGCGCCCCGCCGCTGCCTTGTTGACGAATTCCGGATCCGCCAGAAAAGGCCGCGCCATGGAGACCATGTCGGCATCGCCTTCGCTGAGAATCTGCTCGGCGATTTCCGGCGTATTGATGCGGTTGGTGGTGATCAAAGGAATGCCCACCGAGCCGCGCAACTTGGCCGTGACTTTGCTGAACGCAGCGCGCGGCACTTTGGTTGCGATGGTCGGAATCCGCGCTTCGTGCCAGCCGATACCGGTGTTAATAATCGTCGCACCGGCCTGCTCAATGGCTTGAGCCAATTGCACGATCTCTTCCCAGGTGCTGCCGCCTTCCACGAGATCCAGCATCGACAGGCGGAAGATAATAATGAACTCGGCCCCCACGGCTTCGCGAACCCGGCGAACGATCTCCATCGGCAAACGCATGCGATTTTCGTAGCTGCCGCCCCAACGATCCGTTCGATGGTTGGTGTGGGCCGCCAGGAACTGGTTGATGAAGTAGCCTTCAGAACCCATCACCTCCACGCCGTCATACCCGGCGCTTTGGGCCAGCGTCGAGCAGGTGACGAAATCGACGATCTGCTTTTCGATCCCCGCTTCGTCCAGCTCGCGAGGTTTGAAAGGATTGATCGGCGCCTGAATGGCGCTGGGGGCAACCTGATTCTTGCTGTAGGCATAACGTCCGGCATGAAGGATTTGCAGACAAATCTTGCCACCCGCAGCATGCACCGCCTGAGTCACCACGCGATGCTGCTCTGCCTCTTCAATCGTGGTCAGCTTGGCCGCGCCGGTGTAAACGCCGCCTTCTTCATTGGGCGCAATACCACCCGTGACCATCAGCCCGACACCTCCCGTCGCCCGCTCGGCAAAATACGCCGCCATGCGCTCAAAACCGCCTGGCTTTTCTTCCAGCCCGGTATGCATCGAGCCCATCAGGGTGCGGTTGCGCAACGTGGTAAAGCCCAGGTCCAGCGGGGCCAGCAGGTGCGGGTAATGAGCGGCGACCATAGAAACTCCATCGAACTGTCACGGAATGCGACCGCCTGAGGCAGCCGTCAATTATTCAGGCCTTCGCGGCCTGTTCATTGCGCAACAGTAAAGACGAGCTTGGCGATGCGCTCAATGACCCTAAGTGACAAGTTGATGATTTAAACGTGCAGCTGGCTTTTTGGACTGTCTCGGCAAGCCAAAGCCTGATATCGACAGAACACATTCCTCTCAAGTGGAATGCATTGCTGTAGGATCCGCCCCCGGTATCCCTGATACCACGCTGTCGCGCAGCAAAACAGACAGCTAGTGGGACGGCCGGGGTGGCGCTCCACTTCATCCGGGAAGGCGGCATTCCTGACCATAAAAATGTGGCGGATGTGCTGGCCTCTTCCCGAATAAATTCGGTCCCACAGGGTGGGTCCGTCATCATCTTGCGGTTGCTGTCGAACGGCAGCCAGAAACGACTATCGCTGGGTATGAGGCTATGCCTTGGTGCGCAGGATTCTCTACACCGACGTTTTAGTCGCGCTCCGCAGCGGTATCGTAACGGTGGGCATCCGACAAATACTCCCCTTTGGTAATCTGATTTCGTCGACAATGCAGCAATCACACAAAGCATCCAGACGCACTGTTATCGTCAAAAAATCGCATTTGAGGGAAGAACAGCAATGAGCGTAAAAGGCATCATTTTTGATAACGACGGGACTCTCGTCGACAGCGAACGCGTCGCAGCGACGCTGCTGCATCAAATGCTGTCAGAGCACAATATCCAGCTTTCTGTGGCCGAAGTGCTGGATCGCTATCGAGGCGTGCAGTTTGAGTTGTTCATGGCTGACATCAAAACGCAAGCGCCCGGTCTCAATGTAGACAGATTTGTTCAATCGTTTCGCGAGGCAAGTCTTCACATGTTCCAGGCTGGGCTGAATGCAATGCCGGGCGCTGTGGACTTCGTCAAGGCGTTGAAACTTCCTGGTTGCGTTACTTCCAATGGCCCCCCCTCTAAAATAGAGACGACGCTCAAGGCGGCTGGTTTATATCCCTGGTTCGAAGGCCGTCTCATCAGTGCCTACGACGTTGGATCCTGGAAACCAGAGCCTGGGCTAATTCTCGCAGGTTGTGATTTCCTGGATTTACCGCCTGAGAACTGCCTATTGGTGGAGGACAGCCATGCCGGCGTACAGGCCGGTTTGGCAGCAGGCACGAAGGTAGTGGGTTATGGACTAGACACCGACTTCTCGGTTTACGTCGGACGACCTGACTTTTATCTGGCCAGGCATTACCGTGACTTGGCACAACTGCTGACTCGCATCTAGCAGTCGCTGGAAGGAAGCGGCTTGTGTGCTGACCAGGTCCAGCAAGAAGCACTCAATACATAAAGCCTGGATAAACCATGTCCACCATGACGCACCTCATGGCCGACCATTTGACGATGCGCCCAATGACTCTAAGTGACAAGTTGATGATTTAAACGTGCAGCTGGCTTAGGGGCTGCTTCAGGCCAGACAAAAGCCTGTTATCGAATAAACATGGCTTTTCACTAGGATTGAGATTTTTTTCATTTCAACTGAAATTAAATAAGCTCCCAAGCAACAGATGGCGGCTCTTACAAGCCTGCGCTCGGAGCGCACGGGGGCGCAGCACCGCGAAGTGAGAATTTGGGTTTTGATGCTTTCGAATAATGACCGGGCTCAGGACTCTTCCTCTTCCCCCCCCTTAAGTCAATATTGGCAACGGCCCCGTGCCATGGATATCATCGCCAGCTACTCCCGAAATTCCGAGCTGATGTAGATTTTGCAAAACCATCTCAAGGCTATCGCGCACCGCTAGATGCGCTGCTTGGTGGGCCGACAATCCAAGGCCAACCCGGCGTTAACTGTATGAGTTACAGTCGGAAGGGTTTGGACAACAAATGCCCAAAGAAACGGGACAGCGATCCCAGAGAACTGGAAGGTCGCATTCGCTCGATAGATTCGAGCATGCTGAGACCGCCCTTTATTGTTGATTTCCACTTGCGAAAGGAGGTGAAATGGCAAGCGTCACACTGTATCTATAGTTGACCATTTTTTAAAAGTTGAGGCGTTTCCAGGCCAGCGTTATCGGCACAAAAATTTCAAATATGAAGTTGAAAAGACACTCATAATTCTCCCCGCCGGCTCTGAAACAGGCCGAGCCAGGGTCATGAAACGACTGATTCAAGCCACCATTAAAATTTTCAATAACGAACCTTCTCATGTGCTGTATAAAACACCTCGGAAGGATTACAAATAATTATTGGAAAATCTTGAACACAGGGAGCAAGCGGAACGGTTTGAAATACGTTACACAGGTCTGCCTCAGACGGTTTATACCTAATACATCCGACTAACTATAATTTATAGTCAACAGGATATATTAGGATATTTTCCCCGTTAGCTAGCTTTACATCAGCACCGTCGTGCCCCCTCCTCTCCTCCCTACCCTCTATCGCAGGGAAGACTGTGGATGACATCGGCCAGAACTTTGACCGTCTTGATTAGGTCGATAACATTCTCATCCAGACAGCTCAGCTCCCTGATTCATCGCTCAGCATCGTCACGGCAGGTCACTATCGGGGCTCATTGATTTCGTGAGCATAAATTGCAGCTTATGGCCGAACGCGGCGGGGTAATTGCCCCGTAGCCGTTGCCTAGTCACATCTCAGTTTCCTCGGCCATCTCAAGTGCGTCGTCCACTTCGATGCCAAGATACCTACCGGTTCTTTCCAGCTTGGTGTGGCCCAGAAGGACCTGTACGGCTCTGATATTTTTTGTTCTGCGATCGATCAGCGAACCTTTTGTATGACGCATTGTATGGGTCTCATACCGCACTGGGTTAATATCAATGGAAGGAGTTCAGGCTTTGACTATAAGAGAGGGCGGTTGCAGGATCTGTGTGCAACACAATTATTAAATTGAAGTTGGGGCATCATGCCGCATAACCATGACATCTAGCATCACTTGGCGATGACTGCCTAGCAAAACTCTTGAGACGCCCTCCCTTGATTCTTCAGAACTCGACTCGCTGATAATCCCCTTCAGCCCCGACATTATGACCAAATCCACACGACTCACCCGCTGTGCGTTTTACCTCGAGAACATCCTTTTTAATATCGAAGTCGTATTCACAGTCGCCATCGTCGCCACTCATTGCGTAGTGAGCCTTGCCATTATTGAATTCAACTACGGCTGAAAAGACACCGAGATTCGGGCCGTAATACATCGCCATCAAGCCAGCGTAATAACCCTCAAAATCAACATTGTATTTTTGACCTTGGGGCTTGATGGTCATGCTGTTCCATAACGACGCCCCGGCATAGCTCCAATACCGGCCTTCCGGCTTACCCGATAGCTTGGCCAGCGAGTTCTTTATCTCACCACTGATTTTGCCAAGGTTGAACATCGATTTTTTATCGTTGGGCAGAATGCTCAACCATGCACGGGCTTTCAGATAATTGCCTTCGTGGATGTAAGTGAGCGCCACGTTGTTGTAGGCGATCGCGACTTTATCGTCGTCTAGCTGACAACTCTCGGACCAGCCAGCCTGATACTCGTACTGTTCGCGGGCCTTGGCGTATTCCTTGAGCTTGTAAAATTTTCCACCTTCGGCGGAGTACTCACTGATTTTAAGGCAGTTCGCCGTAGCCTCTTCTTCGGTGACGTCGGCATGAGCCGCTAGCGGCGTGGTCAGCAACAAGACGAGTGCTTGAAGCGGTATGAAGCGACGCATTGAAAGAGTTAGTTTACCGTCCATATTTCCAATCCTGTTTGAAAATTTTCCCATCAAGCGGAGGGAAGCGTAGGCGGTATCAAGGAGCAAGTGCAATACCAGATGTAAGGAGTTGATATGCCAATGAAATACACGCATCCCTGCACCGAGGAAGGGCTTGCCACTGGGCGGACGCTGGAGCTACGTGCAACAAGGTCATTGCCTTGACGCTGAGACAGTGTCTGCATCGCAAAGACCTATTGCATCACTTCGCTAATGACTTCAATTGGACATTTAAAGTCCAAGCGCTTGCGTGGACGCATGTTCAATTGCAGCGCTATGGCATCAGGCTCTTCCTGGCTGCGTACTGACAGGTTAGTCCCCGTCGGTAAATACTGACGAATCAACCCGTTGATATTCATTTTACTGCCTTGCTGCCAGGGGCTGTGCGGGTCATAGAAATAAATCACGACACCGTTTTTTGAGTAATTTCGACGTGTCGCGCCACCTCCCGGCCTTGGTCGTAAGTCATGCTTTTACTCATCGTTAGAGGCATGCGATTTAGCGCCGCACTGAAGCTCTTCATCGCAGAGGTCCCCTTCGCTTCTTTCATTTTACTAAGATCACGCAGCCACTGGTACGTGCCGCAGAGGTACCTAAAGACGATGCAGGAAGTTGCCCCCTATAAACGTATCCCTCAATCTCTGATGGTCCCCCATGGATACCGAAATGGTTAGGTGTTGCGCTTAGTCTTTGCGGCCGTCAAGTATTGGCGCGTGGAAATGTGCTCCGAAATTTTTAACCGACGTGAACAGGTAGTCCTCATTCCTGAGTCGAGCCTGTAGTCCCCATACCTCCACGGAGAATCGCGTTTGCGCAGTGATCTCGGATTCGACGGGCCTTTATATCTCTCGCCGTATGACCATTGCCTTGGCAGCAACATTATTTCCGTGCGCAACATCATGGATACGTAGCTTTGTCAGATAGCATGCACGAAGCTTGCTGTCGACCTCTAAAATCGAAGAGTGGTAAGCTCACAGTGGTCGATGACGCGTAGTTAGTCAGGACTCTATTGTGCAGTGTCAGTTCATCAAGTCACTCCAAGATATGTCCTGCTACATCACTCGTTAGCCATGCAGATCGAAACACTGTCTGGAAATTGCTAATTGACGCAATGTAGCCATTTTTTATCAAGCAGACGGCAACGATTGGCCGCTCAGATGTAACCGGTATCCTTCAGCGATAGCTCGCAAAGGGCCGTGCGGCGCTCGTTAGGCTCGGGTACAGCACCACCAACGTGATACGCTGCCCAGATCACCGCGATGATGCATCTGATGGACGCGTTGAAGAGTGTGTTTGTGACCAAGCATTTTGGCGGGCATTGGGGTTAGCCAGGCCAAGCATCTGAAGGGAAGATATGTCCCGGAGACGTAGGCATGGAACTGCTCAGGAACCTCAGAACAACGACTCAACTACTCCCGACTCCGGTGCCGCAAGAATGAAGAAGTTGATAACCCTGAGTGTGTTGGTTCTGGTGACTTTCCTCTACACTGGGTATTACGAAGCGCTGGAAGATGGGGACATCGAAACCATTCTCTTCATCAAGAAGCATCCGACGTTTCATATAAAGTTTTACAATATCCACGCCAATGACGGAGAAACTCGTCAAATCGAACGACTCACGGAGGAGGAGCGTAACTGGATCATTGATTATTGCAGGTATCGGCTCGGCATCGACACCGATCTGAAAACGCAAAACGACGTTGAGGTTTGCAGGAAAAAATAGATGAGTTGGATAAACGACAGGAACTCGGTAGAGACCTTTTCTTATCGGGTGTTATTTGACCAGCCAGCTTTCAATCTCGCCGGCGCAGTGCTTGGTTTCCACTCTTTCAGTGTCTTGTGACTGCCGCCTTTGGTTTAAACCACTTCAACGGTGTTTGGTTTATGTAAGTCTTCAACTGGTGAGGCTTGCGAATGCCGGTCTCTTGAACAGGTGCTTGGCGGCGCGAGCTGCTCTGCGGTTCAAGCAGATTGATGATGTGCTTGAGACTGAAGCCGTATTTTGAGGGGCTCACGCAACCTGGTTTCAAGCTCAATTTCTTTTTTCAATGCTCCGTCACTCTTCAGTGCTTCCAGCGCCTATCGCCAGATCCGCGTCCACCAGTACCGCAGCGTCAGTCGAAGCTGGAGCGCCGTCGTGTCGCGTTGCCATGACCAAATCGTAAAGCCTGCGTCGCATTTCATCACCCAGGCCGCAATCGCGTGCCACTTCGTCCAGCCAATGCGCACTGCGCAGTTAATTGTCGCAGCGAAGGGGGCTAGTGGATCGCGCCATGTAACCAGAGAGTTCGACTTCAGCAGAGGCCTGACAGGCAGCGTTGACGAATTTAAGCACTTGGAGGCACTCCTCCAAATGCTGGCGGTTGTTATACGTGCGTTGCGGCTCGCAGTAGCATCGAAGGAATTCTTCGTGCGTCTCTCGCGACGCGCATCTGACACCAAACTCCGCCCAGACGCGAGCCCAGGCAATGAAACTCACGCCATCGGACACATCGAGTTCGCCGTGTGCCTTGTCCGGGAATAGAAGGTTCCCTTCAGGGCCCGTCATCGTTCCTCCTCAGCATCAATGTAACGCTCCACCCAAGCGATCAGTGTCGGCGCGGCGAAGGCAGACGGTAGCAGCGGCCGCACGGTGGTGGGCAGGGCGAACGCCCCCTGGATGAAGCATGTGATGCCAGCCACGAAGGAGTCGAGCCGATGGGCGCGGCGTCCGCGTTCAGCGAGTCGCTGAGGGAGCAGGCCTTTGAGGAGCTTAATTGCGTCGCCAGCGCGCCGCCGCTTGATAGATCTCCGCGCGTCAGGGTCGTGCGCGGACTACTCGCGGATCATCATCCACGCCGCGACCGCATCAGGCTGCGCGTCAGGGCCATAGGCAAAGTGGGCTGTGATATATAGGCTGAAGCTTTTCCCCGGCTGTTTTGGCCTCTGCCGCCCGGGATTCGTACCGCTGATGGGCGTAGCTGACCAGCGAATCGATCAGTGCCACCAATATTTCCCGCCTGTCCTTGAAGTGGTAATGCACCAGGCCGGGGAGCCCCGCATGCCGTGCATGGCAGCAATGGTTGCTTCTGCGTAGCCAGCCCTTGTCATCACGGCCTGGAGTGCCGCCACGATCTGGCGGCGTCTATCATCAGTTTTCGAGCGCCGCCCCATGTCACTTCCCAATGTTGGTCACACGACCAGCTTAGAATTGACATCGACTTCGCTGCCCCCTAGCTTTCCCAATATTGGTCATTGGGCCAACTTTTGGAGGCCGTGATGAATTCCTTCGCTGAAACACTGGTGGCCGGAGCCACTCCTCCCTCGGTCACGACCGAGCTGCCGCTTGGTGACAGGGTACGGTGCGTCCTCGTCCACGGATTTCTCTCGGCAAGCGAGTGCGAGGCCTTGGTGGAAGCCACGGAGAAGCGCGGGTTCGCCAGCGCAGGGCCTGACTATCCACCCTCCTACCGCGACAATGACCGGATCGTGGCGGACGATCCAGCCTTGGCCGAGCGGCTTTTCGAACGTCTGAAGTACTGCGCCTCGCGGGTACCGAGGCTCGGCGCGGTGATTGAGGAAGACGGCTGGCGCATGGTTGGTGTCAATGAGCGGCTGCGCTTTTGCCGCTACTGCCCCGGCACCCAGTTCCGGGCCCACCAGGACGGCGTGCACCATAGCCAGAGCAGACAGTCGCGCCTGACCTTCATGGTCTATCTAAACGACGAGGCATTCAGCGGCGGAGAGACGGTGTTCTTTGACGGAAGGTCTGCAGCCATGTCGAACCGGGATGCCACGCTTTGTCTGCGTCCCCGCAAGGGCAGCCTGATCGTGTTTGACCACGCGCTCTGGCACGCTGGCGCACTGGTGGACGCTGGCCGAAAGTACGTCATGCGCAGTGATCTGATGTACGAGCCGCGGCATCCCCCACAGGTCGATGGCCCCTTCCAGCCGGGCCATAGCGGATACGTCTGGGCGCTTGCCAGCCTTGGTGACACGGGCTTCGCAAGCGCTGGGCGCGATGCAACCATCCGGCTATGGGACCGCGAGGGCAATTGTTTGGGTCAGCTCGACGGACACACGCAATCCATCCTGGGTCTGGTGGAATCTGCGCCGGGAGAGCTTGTGTCGCACTCTCGGGACCGCACGATCAGGCGGTGGTCCTTGGCGACAAGGAAGTCAAAGGTGATTGGCACATCGGATTCGGCAGTTCTGTCATGTGCACGGCTCGACTGTGGCCACCTGGTGACTGGGGCCGCCGACGGCAGCGTGACAGTCTGGAACCCGGCGACGGGCGCCGCAGACAGGCGCCAGGCCCACGCCTGCTGGATCTGGGCGATTGCGCCTTTGGGCGATGGCGGTTTCGCCACCGCATCGGAGGATGGAACGGTCAGGCTGTGGCAGCCCAAGTGCCGGGACTGCGCGCATGTGATAGATCTGGGCCGCCCCCTGAGGACGTTAGCAAGCTGCATTGACGCAGATGGCAGCGTCATCTTAGCGGCTGGTGACCTTGACGGCACGGTGCACCTGTTAGCGACTGGACCGATTCCCGTGCTCCTGGAGAGCCTTGCCACCCACGACGGTCCGGTTCGGCGCGTTCGATTCGAGGCCCGGCACGTACTGCTGACATGTGGCGAGGATGGGCTCGTAAGCCGGTGGAACCTGCTATCCCGACAGGGTGCTGTCATCGGGTCGCACGAAAACTTTGCAACCGATGTCCTCTCCACCAGGGCTGGTCGGTGGATCAGCTGTGGATATGATGGCAGGATAATTATGCATGGGCTGAGACCTTGAGCTCAGGCGGACACTTTGGCCCACAACGTGTCTACGGATCGACCGAATCCGCTTCTGGGCCAGATCCAGACCTCTTGGAATTGTCCAATGCAGCGTCGACAAGTTTCATTGAGGGTTCAGACACAGACTTTGCGCAAATGAACTCTTTCCTTTAGTTCAAGCCAGCTCCCCTTAAAAAGTACGATGTCTCCGCTCGTGAAGACTTCATTTCTATTAAAAGGCTGAACAGCGCGAGGTCCCGCATCGCTGTCCACCGCTTGGCACATGGTCAGATAACAAGCAGCGCCCGCCTGGACCAGCTTCAAATGAAGAAAGCGCTCATGAGCCCCTAGGTCATGAGATGGTGGCATTCCTTCAGAAATCCAGATGAACTGTTTCACTCAGTTTTCTGAGTTCCACCCAGCCAGCCAGCCAGACACGCATACAAAAGTTCCGTCTGACGTCGCAACACTTCACCGCGACCAGCGCAAGTGTTAGGTGGAGCACGAAGCTTTGCGAACATTTCGTGTAGGTGTGGTTTATGGATCGCATACATTAAACTTACCGATGGGGCCTTGGACTTTTGAGCGTTGTGAAACAGCTATGCGCGTGAAAATTGCGCAATGGTCAAAAGAATGTATAGTGAAACTTTAGATGAATGCATGGCAAGAATGCGGGTTTCAGTTACCCATTTATTAGGTTTATAGGGTATCAGGAAGGTGGGCGACGCCTCGTAAGGCTCTAGGCTCAACGCTAAAGCTGTTATAGATAGAACGACGAATAATATTGCTTTCGGGGGACACAATGACTAAGCATTTCCTATTGACAATCATTTGCTTAATGATGGGTCAACCCTTTCTGCAGGCTTCGTTCGCATCTGCCCAAGAGGTGTGCAGTGAAATTAACGCAAGTCAGCAGGTAGACCGGTGTTCTGAAATCGCCAAGAAGGCTGCTGATTCACAGCTAAATACGAGCTATCACCAATTAATGGCACGCCTGGAAGTTCAATACCAAGCTGATCCTGAAGCCGGAGCAGCATATGCACTGAAGGTAAAAGAAACACAGCGTATCTGGATCAAGTCGCGTGATTCAAATTGCCCGCTCGAAGCGTTTGAAATTGAGCCCGGCACCTCCGCGTATGTGACAACCGTAAATAATTGTATTGCCAGAATGAGCCTTGAGCGCGCTAAATTTTTGGATAACACCGCACCGGGTATTTCGAGTGTCCCTAGTACAAAGACCGAGTCAGAAGATGCCTGTCCATCCAGAGACTTCCGTCAGTTTTTGCCAGTATTTTCCGCTAGCGGTGAATCACAAAAACGCTTTACTGCGAAGGCGGTAAAAATCTTAGTGGTAAAACATACTGTTGATTCAGGGAGATTTGAACCCGTCATCACCGCTCAGGCAGGATCTGACTTGAGCTTTCCTTTAATGGCTGCGTTCAGGGCGGAAGACTCTGGAGATTTCCTAATCGAGTCGGTCGACGATAGTCACGTTAATTTGATAGATAAGCGCGCAGGTTACAGCAACATCAAGATTTACAACTTTGCCCGGCAGGCATGCTGGGCACTCACCGGCGTTGAAGACTGGTCGATCAGCGAAAGAGAGCTGTCTACTTCAGCTAGGTCAGGTATGAGCAGAGCTGAAAACCAATGCCTACAGCGCGCTTATGGGTTCTCAGGTTTGGGCGGTCTTCAACTGTACCCACTCACAGCTGAGTTTTTTAATGCAGCGCTCGAAAATTATCTTTGCGCTGCTGCCTCAGGTGACCCACAGGCTAGTCTCAATGCTGCGAGTTTGAGCCTCTCCGGAATGGCTCCGCAGTTGCCATCGGAGAAAGTGGAGGCGCTTTTGAAGGCTGCTGCCACTACTCTCGCTGATGGAGCGGCAGGCCTTTCTACCTTTTATTGTTATGGCAATGACATTGCGGGGAGTGGGCCATGTCAGCGCCCGCTGGACGCTGAGAAATGGCTAATACGTGCTGCTTCGATGGGGTCCACAGACGCACTCGTCTATCTTGGCTCAACCTTTGAGAGCGGTGATATGGGGACTAAAGATATACCTCGCGCTCTGGCTTGCTATCAATTGGCATCTGATAAAGGCAATCCAAACGCTCCTGCCAGCGTGACGCGATTGACATCGCAATTAGATGAGCCGGCCAATACCACTAAATGCTATTAGTGCCTTTTTAGCGCTCCAAGGAGGATATGCTATGAGTGATTTTAAATGTGCAAACGTATCCAAACCCTTTAAATTGCTTTGTATTATCTTTTCAATTTTTGTAATAAGTTCCTGCGCTAGAATAACGCTTGAGGAGCAATTTCTAGGCATGCAGGTTTGCAAGGTAGAAAACGTCTACCTGGATCCTGTGACAAAAAAGCCTAGCGGCAAGTACTTTGTCGAGCGAAAAATTAATCCTTGTCGTGTCAATGAAGCGGCATTTTATTGTGTGGATGATACATTTTATGGACTGGTCGTGACTCAGATTGCTATTCCTTATCGCGGCCCGTTCAATGTGCATGCTATTTATCTTAAGGATAGGCCCGATGTTGTAAAAGCTGTACTTAGCTCGCGCTTTAAAAATTTAAATGCTACCAATACCGGCGTTTCTCCTGTATTGATTGCCAACCCTTCAGATCAAGGAGGTTCGGTTTTTTACTGTGATACCTACAGCGAATAAAGTTATAATTTCTGTTGATTATAACTGCCGGAGCGCATGATGAATTTGTTGCGAAATCTCTAGACATTATGTGTTGTGTGTTGTGTGTTCATCTGCGCGCTTTCGCGGACTGTAAGTCTACACTTCAAGAAGGCGCTCGCTTGTTCGGGTAATACGTATTTTGCGCGGGCTATGCTTGTAACTACGATACCTGTCCGTTTGACCAGTTACGCGGTGTTTAGCATTTACTCAAAGCGGGCGGTTAGCGGTATGTTAATTTCCGCTAACAACACCGGGTTGGATATCGACGACGCAAGAAATGGTGTGAATCTGCCTTTTGTTACGGAGTTGAAAGAAGGCGTGTACAAAATCCTTTGCAAGCACTCCATGAAGCCCGTATTCCAATGTCGAAACCTGATGCTCGAAGCTGTGCTCTCCCTAACTCATTGCACAACATGACGTGATTATCTTATTCAATGGTTTTGACTTCAACAATCCTAAACTTCTGACTCGCGATTGCATCCGCCACTTCGTCGCTCTCATGAAAGAGAAATCTTGCTGAACGCTTTAAACAGCAAAATACTGGTTATCGACATCAGTCCACCGCACACCAGAACATAGGGAACGTAGGCGAGCCACATGAACATTATTCCTAAACCCGCCAATCTGCCATAAAGCAAGCACACGACGCCATATAAAATCCAGGGTAAACCGTAAAAAGGAACAAAAATTAGAGGAGACCACAATGCAAGCCGTAAAAGCTCAGATTCACTTTTTTTTGGAATTACTCGAAACGCAAAGATCATGAAGCCGGTATAGGCAGCAAGCCCGAAGCCAAGGATATAAAGAAGAAAAAACTGCTCACCGCCCCCCTCCATTGGCTTGGAAAAGTACAATGCATCAAGCAATAGCAGGCCGGGTAACAATATTGCCGGAACCAAAATCGCACCTTTGAAATAACTTTTATATGTCATTTTAAAGTCGACTCAGTGACGGGCTCAGGCATTGGCTCTTCCCAAATGCCCATCCAACGGCCGTCGTTAGGACTGAAATTAACAAAAAAATTGTTCCACCCCTCAATCGGACGCATTTCCAGCTGTTCCTTATTTTCCTTACGCCTTCTCATCTCATTAACAAGCTTTTCTTTGAGGTTTCCATCGTCATCCACTTCTATACAAATGGCTGAAGCAATCATGGGGTATTTCTTATCTCCAAACAAGGTATGCGATCCTTCAACCCCACCTACCGCAAAGTGAGACATTGGTTTTACCTTGGCATTCCGGTGAGCAGTTCCAAGGCAACAACGCTTAGTAGCCTTCTACGGTGGGTGCATGCGGCAGCTACGTATAGGGCTCCAGGCCGTTGATCTTAGCGGTCTCGACCAAGCTGTAGATCTGAACGCTGGCGGTAGCGCCTTTGGGTGTATCAATGAACAGCCAAGCCTTGCGGCCAATCACAAACGGGTTTATTGCACGCTCCGCCGCATTGTTGTCAAACGGTAAAAAATCGGCCTCCACATAGCGCTCCAAGCGGCTCCAGTTATTCGACAGATAGTTAATGGCCTTGCCCAGTGCGCTTTGTGGAGTTACCTTGGACTTTGTTTTATCCAGCCAGCTTTTCAGTTGAGCCATTACAGGCAGGCTCTTTTCCTGACGACCGATAAAACGCTGCTCAGCGCTTGCGTCCTTGAGTTCAGGCTCAATACCGTACAGCTTATTGATCATCGTCAGCTCGATATCGGCACGCCCGGTCTTGCCCTTGGGCTGCATTTTCTGCGCTTCCACGAATTTTCGACGTAAATGAGCCATGCACGCCAGGCGCTACACACCCGGTTGCAACTCCAATGCGTTGTAACCCGTGCAATCGCCCGCCATCACGTAGCCGCGATAACTGACCAGCAGGCGCAAAGGCACTTCCTGCGCACGGCTGGTCGTGTCGACTTTGCGGTCTGGCGGGCCACTGGCTTGTACCCACATCCAGGATTGGCTGGTCGGGTCTCGATCCGGCTCTTTCAACACTTGGACGCGGGTTTCATCACAGTGGGTCACCGGACTTTCCTACAGCCGGTCGCGCATTAAATCAGCAGCGGTTGGAAGTGCTCGCTGCGCTGAATCACCTAGCGCAAGGGTTTGGCGCAGGATATCGATACCATGTCGGCTCAACACACTTTCGAAACGATGCAGCGGCAGGTCATCGACGTACTTGGTGGTTAAAAGCATCGCCAACACGCTTGGTCTGCCCATGCTCTTTTCGATCAACTGCGCAGGTTTGTCAGCGGTGGCAAGGCCGTTTCACAGACTAGGCAACCGTAGACCTTGCGGATATGTTTGATGACCGGATTTGCATCGGCACGACATCCAGCTGCTCGCTGGCTTCTTCGCTGATCAGATGTTTGCGGCAACCGCAGGCACTGGTCATTTGGTGCTCGGGCGGTTCGTGGATAACTTCTATGCGCGGCAGATCAGCAGACAGCGGCTTGCGCTTGCCACGGCGTGGAGTCGGAGCGATAACCTCTTAGTCGGCCTCGCCGAGGACGGGCATTGGTTCGCTTTCGCGTTCGTTGAATAAGGCCAGCTGCGGCGTGTTGGGCTCAACCGTCTGCTAGGATTTACGCCCAAATATATAATATATAGTAACGCAACAGCTTGATCTGTTCTTTTAGATCAATGATCTGAGTGGCGTGGGCTTCTTTAACTTCCTGTTCGCGCGAGCGCGCATCGTAGCTCTCAAGCAACATCTGTTTGAGCAGAACGGGATCGTCAGGAAGGTTGTCGGGCAATGCTCACATGCCATGGATTATACCCGTCAGGCCAGAAACCCTGGAGTCAAAAACTTGTGTGGAGGGTCGCGCCACAGGTCAAATCCATCCAGCAACCAATTCAACTCCTGAACCGTCAGCACATTGGCGTCGTCGACATCCTCCGGCGAAGTTTTAAAGCACTCGGACTCGAAACGTTTGAGCCAAACGCAGAAGCAGTTGCGCTCCCAATACAAAATCTTCACTCGATTCCGGGACTTGTCGAGGAAAACGAAAAGTACCGGGTCGAAAACTGCCACTTTTATTTCCAGCGCGATCAAGGAAGACAAGCCGTCGATTGATTTTCTGAAGTCCACGGGCTTAGGGTAGAGATAGACTTTTCGACTTTGGCGTCAGGTCGCATCATGGTGCTGGCTCCTGGAAAAAAACGGGAGCACAGCACCAAGCGTCAGCTATTGGCTTGAAATGTGGGGTTCGTGGAGCGGATACCAGAAATCGAGGCTCATCGACCATACGGGCCAAGCTGAATCAACATCCATCTGTATCTGCGCACAGCACCCACCCGCTTATTTTTTTCCCCTTCCCGCTCGTATAAACCATGGAAACCCATCCAGCCTCAACAGCCTCCTGTTTCACTTCGTCCCCAGCAACGAGGTACATCTTGGTAACATCGCCAATAACCGGAGAACTATATATGTAAGTTTTCTTATTTACCCTTAAGTTTTGAGGAGCACCCGAACTCCAGCTAATAAATTCCTCAGAATTTAACTTAGAGACAATGGAACTTTCCGTCTTATAGGGAAAAGTGTAAATCAACCCCTTATAGTCTTTATCATAAATATCCGTGCCGTAGCCAAAATAACCCGACAGCTTCTCATCGATGAGAAATTCATCGCCCACAGACTTATAAACCTGAACTGTATAGTACCCCCCAGAATTTCGCTCGCCGGTATCTGATCGAACATCAACACTATGAATGATGAAAAACCGTTCTTCGCTAGTCTTTTTCATTCCTGCAAAAAAAGCAGCTTTTACTTTTCCGGTGTCTGCCAAGAAAGGAAGCTGACCAATAAGCTTTCGACTTTTACTCTTGCAATTGAAAAGGTTAATATCGATTCCAATCTGCTTTCCGGCCTTTGTATCTCCATGATAATCCTCAATGGGAGAAAGATCGAATACAATTGCCGTGTTCCTAACGACAATGGATGGATACGCCTCACCTTCAGGAAAATCACAAGAAACTGCCTGACACGTAAGGAAAATCGAACACGTAAAGATGAAAACTTTAAAGAAGTTCATTTATTACTCCGATTTTTTGCATCATTTCGAGCGTGCTTTAAAAAGCAGCTTTTACCTTTATAGCTTTTAAGAACTCAAATGGATGAAAAAGCAAAACTACGTTAACACTCATGCTCGCCTTAACGGTAAGCTCCCGCCAAAAAACATATTTGCAAATAAGCTCTTTCACATGCTTAGACGTCCTACGTGAGGTACGAGCGTTCGTTCTTGAGGGCTCGCCATTCGCTGCGCAGTACATTGCCGTGTTTTCGGTTTCTGATTTCACTCAAAAATGCTTTGACTCTTTCATGATCTTCAAACGTCAATTCATAAGTGAGCTTTATTTTCTGAGCGGGCAACGGCTTTACCGCAAGAAGCTTATGTAGAGACTGCCACGCCGCCACCATTAGAGTCAAGACTGCAAGGTAAGCAAGAAGATACAAACTGAAGACAAATATAAGCTGTGGGGCATCATTAAAATCCAGCAACATAGAAAGATAAATCAATGTGTCGGTGGCGACAATAAATAGAAGAATAAAAATCCAAAACAAAAAATTTCTCATTCCAGCTGTAAGCTTCATACTTTTCACTCCTCATTCCCTGACTAAAAAATTGAATAGACTTTAAAGCCAAACCCCATCTTTGCTGAGCAGACCGATCAAATACCTGCATCTACATAGTACCAACCCCCACTCATACCAGTGACACTAGCATTTTGCGCCTTATCGGGCTGGTATGCAGCCTGCGGTGAATAGATGTAAGAGGCATTGCAGTAGAAGCATGAAAGATCGACTTTCGCGAACGACACAATGCCTCTCTCGGACCGGACACTGATTCTAATGGGGGTTATGCTGGCCTTCTTCGCTGCATCTCTGATCTTGGTAAATACCTCGCTTCCGTGTTCGTCGAAGGGTTTGGCTTCTTCGCCATCACCGCAAGTAGAGACAGGCGAACTGGCATAGCTTCTCGTTTCGGCAAGCAGAGCTTCACACCAGCCCTGATCCTGGAAATAAGTAACCTTATAACCATTGGTCGTGGCGATCAGCGTATTTAGTCGAGGCACCATATCGGAGCTCCTCGAATCAGCCGTTGCGTAAATAAGAACCATAACAAAAGTCAAAATTGCGGCGATACCTAGCACGAGTTTAATTAAAACTTCAGCCAGGTATTTAACTATTTCCCAAAGAACATGACCCAACGATCTCATGAAGCGCATCATAACGACTTTAACGCGCCTACCAGTAGTCTGGTCGCGGTTCTAACTATACGGGGGTGTTTTGGTAAAATGATGAGTGCCCTTGCCTGTTCGATCATAAATAGTCCTTGTTCTTCATTGAAAGTCCCGCCCTGGAACTGTGGCGAACTCCAGAACTAATCTAAAACTCAGCGCTGACAAGCCGGATCATTGCCACGCGCGGCGGCGGAAGGACAACACGAACAGCTTCCGTTTATTACAACCAGATCGTGAGAATATTTTAGTGTGCATATGAATCCATAAGAGTCTTGAGCGCCGCGTCTGACTCTTCGCGCTGGACTGACGTTGGCTCGGCTGCAAACTCGCTGCGCTGGTTGTTTAAGGTTATATAAGCATTGTCGCCATTGCCCCAGACGTACGAATAGATAATCAGGAAACTGTCGGATTCGGCTTCGCAGTAAGGTGCAACACTGCGCAGTGGCGCTAGCAGTTGGATCATCTCGCCGTAGCTCTCGGTGAATTGCAGCAGGGCAAACTGCCAGCGCCCTGTCTTCTTGTCATAGTGAGAAAGCCCACCTGCGCCAACCCAAGATTTCACCAGTTCCTCCAAGCTCTGCGCGCCAGAATCACGGAGCGACTGGACATCGACCTTGCCTGAGCCATACATCTTTCGCCCGTCGAACCAATTTTGCCAGTCGCTGTAAGCCAACGCCGAGCCCGGGGGCGCAGCCATTGCCTTGGCGTACTGGGCCGGACTCATGGTGCAACGCATGTAAACCGAGGATGGCTCGCTAGCCCATACCTGCGCGGTTGCGCTCCATAGTGCCGCCAGCGCGACTACAGTCCCTGAGTGTCGCTTAATCATTGTCGTTCCTGATCAATAGCCAAAGAACATCATTATACCTACACGAACATCGCAATATAGAGCCTGCGAAAGGAATCTCCGAGCAAGTCTTCAATTGTGCTGAGATGCGCTTGAACACCTGATCCGAGCCGCCGATGAGCCAGATGAGCTTTCTGATTTAAATACGCCGGTAAACGCAGGCAGACAGGCCGCGGACGCTTCCTCGCCGAGATGGATCAGGTCGTGCTCTGGAAGGGTCTGCTGGGCCTGATCGAGCAGTTCTACCCCTAGGCCGGCGGCAGAAACCCCTATCCTCCGGAAAGCATGCTGCGCATTCATCTGTTGCAAAACTGGTTCTCCCTGAGCGATCCGTCCATAGCGCCTATGCACCACTCTGCTCGCCTGACGTTGAGCGCTTCGATAGCCACTCGGATTCCGGTGTATAGACAAACCAAGAGCCCTTCGATGGATGTTTACCTAGCGTGATAAGCAGGCACACCTGACCAATCATGCAGCGACTCGTATGGTCGTTTCTCAAACCCTTCTTCTGGCGAAGCAGCTTGTTGCTGTTGAGGTACGTAGCGACCGGACAGACAAATACAGCTTTATTATGTAGAGTGCCATCGTGGCTATGGAACACCTTCCTTCTAACCTCCTATGACCTAGGGGTTTCGCTCTCCACACAGCGCCTGCTTCTTGCAGGCGTTTTTACATCAGCTGTAGAACGTTGCTGCAACTCGTCCACGACGGCGGCCAAGGGAGAAAATCAAGTATGAATCAGGAGCTGTTCCTGCGTCGCCTTACCAAAGTTCACGTCCCGATGGGCGCTGGCGGTGCCACGCGCGCTCAGGTCGCTTCGGCTGTCCGGGAAGTCGCGGCGTTGAAATGCGTACTATCAGAGTCTCTGATTGATCAAATCAGCACGTTGTCAGCGACAGAACTCAAGCACTGGCTGGATGAAATTATCAGAGTTCTTCAGCGCAAAACGGGCGCTCATGTACATCACCGGCCTTTTTATCCTGACTTTCCAGAGCAGGTCCTGACGGCCTCAGAGGCTGAGTTGTACCTTAACGCCGTCATGCATTACCTCACTCTTTGGCGCTTCCCTCCCTCTGAACAGTCCCGACCTGAGATGCTTGAAGGCAACTTCATATCCCGCGTTATCGAAAAAGGAAGCGTCCATGAGTTCGAGTCGCTATTGAAGCCGCTGGTTTCATCGCGTACCTCGCTCTCCGAAGAGGACGCTGGCGATGTCGCCTGGTTTATCAGGACGTACAAAAGCGATGTATTTCGTCTGCTGCCGGAGGCCGTTCCGTTCCGGGAGACGCGTGCACTGGTTGGCGGCGCACTTGTCCTTCATGTAGGCGAAAATGCACAGGTAAACTCATTCCTGGAGCGAAACGTCGAAACGGCGACTGACGTGCTACGACTCGCGGTCGCGCTGCATGGAGGAGACGTGTCGCTAACGACAGCTTCGACACGCTTCAAAGCGATGAAGCGCTCGATGCGCCGCCTGCTGTTGTGCCTGCTCGACCCCATACCTAACGCTGTAGAAGACGTGATGCGCCATGCCGAGCGCTGGAAACGACTGGCTGAAGTACTGCACCCGGGCGACTACGCCGATAAGTACCCACGAGCACTAGCCGCCATCACGGCAGCGCGCCGCAGAGAAGCGCCAGCCTCATTTGGATCACGTGTTGAAACATTGCTTGCCCAGCGTCACATCACCACGCTTATGCCCCTACTCCAGAGCCGTCCTGGTGAGTTTGCACGACGGCTAGACGTGACCCTGCGGCGCGCGACGGAACCTGAGTCAGTTCTCGACGCGTTCGAGGCAGTTGCGGCACAAGTGTCCTCGCCGGTCCTGCTGCAGTTGCTGGCCCAGGTACACGCACCTCGCCCCTTGGCACTTCGGGCCTTCACGCCGAAAGGTGCATTGGCCAAAGTCTATGGCATCAAGGATCGACGCGAACCTATCGCTCTCGGCGTTTTGGCACGTACAGCCAGAATCTGCGAGGACGCCCTCGTAAAACGTTTTGTGTCGCTACCGCCACTAGGCCGCTGTTTCATCGATCCAGCATTACGCGAATACAGGGTGCCACTGGCACAGCGTGCCTCATCAAAGTCGCTACGTACGCTGGTGCGCGGCAGCCGATTGCCCATGCCTGACGCCCGTTTTATTCGCCTGTTCCTGTGGTGGAAGAATGGCCGTGGACGCACGGATATCGACTTGTCCGCAGCATTTTTCGACGCTAACTTCGTATTTAAACAAACGGTCGCGTACTACAACCTGAAGGGTTTCGGCGGCTATCACAGTGGCGATATCGTCGACGCGCCCGAAGGGGCTTCGGAGTTCATCGACCTCGATCTTGATGTCCTCGTCGAGAAAGGTATCCGCTATGTCGTCACTTCTATCAACTCATACACCGAGCAGCCGTACTGCGATCTTCCAGAGTGCTTCGCTGGCTGGATGGCCCGCGCCGACTTGGCATCGGGTGAAGTATTCGAACCGCGATCCGTGTTCGACCGTATCGATATCGCATCTGACACAGTTATCTGTCTGCCATTCGTGATGGACTTGCAGGAAAGACGCATGATTTGGGCCGATCTGGGGCTCACTTCATCTGCGCGGTGGAACAACGTCCAGAACAACCTCAGTGGGGTGTCTTTGATGCTGCGAGCGTTGATACATACACCAAGGCCGGATTTGGAAACTCTTTTCGATTTACATGTTCGAGCACGAGGAGAACGAGTGGCTTCACCACTGCAGGCAGAGGCGGTATTTGCGCCTGATCACGGGATAACACCGTTCGATACGGACGTTATTCGATCACAGTTTCTGTAACACTTACGCCGTATCCGCTTCATGCCCCCCCACCTACCGCAAGATGAGGCCATGGTTTACCGTGGCATCTCTGGTGAGCAGTTCCACGGCAGCAACGCTTCTTAGTATTTTACCGACGAGGCATGTGGCAACCGCCCATGTACGTGACGCAGCCACGTATTGGCTAGCCGAAGGTGAACGGATCTGCGCCGCGGTTCTGAGTGTTCTTCGCTTTGCTGGCTTTATCTGGCGGACGGACCATTTGTACGGTCAGGCTGCCATCCGTGCCTGCGTAGACCACGGCACTGACGCCGCCGTCCTTGTAGCTGGCAATCGTTGCCAGATTGATCTCGACCAGCGCACCACTTAACCCTCCCCGCACCAACAACTTTCGCCAGATTTCTCCAACCATTACACCCACCTTAAACCAAACCTTCAAAACTAAACCAATATGCCATCCAAGTTCCGGCAGCTCGTCATCCAGCTTCTGACGCAGCCGACCAGTCAGGAACGCGAAGCCCTCGAGCAACCGCTCCACATCCGGATCCCGCCCGGCCTGGCCCAGAAACGGCGCCAACGCCGGACTACGCTCGGCGAAGCGACGACAAAGCTGGCGCAGTGCGGCGAGTTCGCTTTGGTAGTAGTGGTTAAAGGACACGGAGTACCTGCCTGGTATTGGATCTCATGAAAAAACTGTCCTGTGGATTTCGCCCGATGTCCGACTTGACCGTTGCATGGCACCTGCAGGTTGGCCTGGGCTGGCGCAACGGCTCATGCGGAGGCTCAGTCTTCAACGTGTACATAAGGGGTGTTGCTGATAAACATATTCAGCCAATGCGATTCCCACTTGGGCATGGCGATGTCGAACGTTTTTTTATCTCGATAGAAATAGATCCAGGCAATGCCGACAGTTTCGTTATCTTCGGTCACCCTCATATCCAGTGATTGAGTTTCGTACAGAGGTGTACGGTAAACCTCTTGTGGGTTTTGCCTATCAATCACTCTCAAGTAAGCCATTCCACCAAGCGTGAGGATCCTCCCAACCCTAACGTTCTCCAAAATATAGCGACCGGAAGGACTGACTACCGTCGAACTGGCGGGATAATTTTTCATCGTAGTGACAACAGAAAAAAGCAGTACAGAAAGTACCACGAGCAAAACGATCGCCCGGCGAATACCTTTTCGATTCGTACCAATAAATAAACTGCTTAACACAGGCATCATTCCCCAACTGAGCGGACGAAGACGAGCCCAAGACGACTGGCTTTTGGGATCACGATCCGGATTTTATGAGCATTATCCGTTTCGGCCACCCCCTCATCTGGTAGATACCAATAAGCTTTTCCTGCAACGGACAATTTGGACTCATCTACGAAGATACAGTTCGGTGGCGCTGAGTCGAGCACTACAAGAATTAAGTGCATTGGAAGAATCTGAGGACGCCGAGCAACAAGGTCATTGTAGGTCTTGGACTCTAGGTCGTATTTGATCTGGTCACCGTCACCCATGATCCCGGCAGCAGTCGTTGCCTTAAGTTGAAAGTCCAGCTTGTGGGGGGAGTCAAGGTAACGGAGGCCACCCTGTGCCGTATCCCTAACAGTGACTGGGCACACAACCATGTCTATCTACCAGGCGATATAGCGCTTGAGCGTGGGATGTCGCTAGCCCTATACGCTGCAAATTTCGGCGACTTTGCGAGCTGGGAAGCGCGGTTGCGGCGATCACAAGACTGCCGTGTTTTTTTGCTTGCTCTATCCGATGAGATATCAGGGCTCCATGGTAGCCCTGGCCTCGTGCATTTTTTCGGGTTGCAGCCGTCCCAAGGTAGGCAACTCCATTGCAGGCCAGGTACATCAACGCTCCTGCCACGACCTTTCCATCAGCTTTAAGGACGTAGATTTTCAGACGTTCATTTGACATCAGTCCTGCGAACGAAGCCTGGCTCAACTGAAGATGCTCTGGCTTGGTATGAAATCCACTCGCATGCACGGCTGCGAACTCAGGAAGCGTTTGTGAGGTGGCTTCTTCGATTTCGAATGAGTGGTGATTCAAGACCACATTCTCGATGGTGCACGCGAGTTGCAGATGCGTCCACCCCCTCAGACGCTCCAGCCGCTTCTCACCCACCAAAGCGTACTGTTCCAAAGTCGAGGCCTTTCCGATAAGAGGCGTTACCGTCGAATACTCTGCTGATTCCTCGAGCAAGCTCAATAGTGACTTGGGTCTGTCGGTACTATCGCCGTAGATGCGATTGAGCATCGGGCTAGGTGATGCCTTCACCTGAAAGCATGGAAAAGCTTCGTTGAAAAACACACGAGCACCAAAAGGGTTTCCACTTATCCGAGACAAACTCTCGACTCGGGCACACAAATACTCGCTTTCTGCGGCCTCAATCGCATGAGCCATTCCGACATGCATGTGCATAGTCCTTATCGCGTGATGCCCCAGAAGGGTAACGCTTCTTCATCCAGCGCTTCAAGGTACTCACGCACGGCGCGAGTACTCAGCGCCGGATCGCGCCAGTTGATTTCATCATCGCCAGGTACGCCACGTTGCCGACTGGCATCTGCCTTGATGACGCTGGCGTCGACCGCAAACCCTTCGCCCTTGACCAGACCTGCGTCCATGCAGCGACGCAGCACCTCGTTTAACTGCCAGCGAAACAGCGAGCTGTCACGAAAGCGACCATGCCGATTCTTGGAAAACGTAGAGTGATTGGGGACTTCGTCTTCGAGGCTTAAGCGGCAGAACCAGCGATACGCCAGTTTCAAATGAGCCTCTTCGCACAACCGACGTTCGGAGCGAATACCGTAGAAGTAGCCCACCACCAACAGGCGAATCATCAGTTCGGGATCAATCGATGGGCGCCCGATTGGGCTATAAAAATCGGCGAGATAATGGCGCAGATCACTGAGATCGAGGCGTCGATCAATGCTGGGCAGGAGGTGATTGGCTGGGATGTGATCTTCAATGTTGAACGAGTAAAACAGTCTCTCTTGTCCGCTCGACAATTGTCCCATCATGCTGCGAATTCTCCCGCTGGCCGATGGAGTGATTTTGCCCCAGGCCAAACAGGAGAGCTACTTTTTCAACAGAATCGGCCAGAAGCAGACGAAAAACCAATTCCGCTCGCCGTTGCATTAGTCGGCCTGATCGCTTTCACGACACCACCGGAGGAAGCCACTAAACGTGGTTGCGATAGGTGCTAATTCGCCTTTTAGAAGGAGGTCAAATCGACCGAACTCTACGTCGAACACTGCTTGCGATAAGCGGTTGTAGAGCACGATACCTTGCCCCTCTATCCCGGTTAGAGCCAAATACTCAAGAGGTACTCCAAGCTCGCTGATCGCGTAGGCAGTTGCCTGCTCAACCTGATCTATTTCGTTCAACTCATACCACCCCCGCACAGGCATTGCGCCGTGACGAAGATAAAGATCGGCTAGCTCAGTACCCTCGATTTCCAACGTGGTGACGTAAAATGAGACGTTAGCTTGGTTTGCTAACAAGTGTGCTTTATAGCCAGGGTGCGAGTTAGATTGGAGCCATTCTTCGATGTCGGTAGGGAGCATATGCTGAGAGCCAGAATCAAGTTTGTTCAGCGACGATACTAGAAAGTTTTCCACCGCACATAGCTCCAGGTAGGGCTGTCCGCTTTTGGGCGAACGCTGCCTGTCATAAGGGCTGCATTCGGCCGATTGTGTTAAAAAGTCGTTTTTCTCAACCCGCCCAAAGACTGATGGGTGGAAACGTCTTTTTTGCGCGCCGCTACGTAAAACCCAAGTCCAAATACCTCAGCAACAATTCCAGATTTCGATCTCAGACGTGTACTTTTCGTCCATGGAAACTGACGTCGACTTTTTCAACAGAATCGACTCAAAGCGGCCCCTCACAGAGGGCAAGAATCGGCCAGAATAGGTCTAACGTATCGCTGTTTAGTCTACATTCGAAAACCCGAGACCGATTTTTTCAGCCGAAGACCTACCAAACTTCGTGATTGCTTTGGTAAGCACATTAGCTGTAACTTCGATCTTCAGTCAGCGAGGATATATTTTTGAACGACTCTGAACATCTAAAAGGACTGTGCGCCCGTTTCAACTCTGGAGAGCATCTGAGGTTTACGTTTTTCTGGGGGCACCAGCGCAGCAAAACTGTCGTCACGGCTTCGTGCTTCAGCCAATGGTTCGAGGCCGGGTTCATTGTCGAGGGGCAACATTACCCGACGGCCGAACACTTCATGATGGCCGAGAAAGCGGCCTTGTTCGACGATCAGGAAAATCGTGCGCAGGTGCTCCACGCTCCTACTCCTAATGCCGCCAAAGCACTTGGCCGCAACGTGCGCGGATTTAATGATAAGGTTTGGCTGCAACACCGATACGACATTGTTGTTCGAGCGAACCAGGCCAAGTTCTCTCAGAATCCGCAGTTAAACGAATATCTTCTACAAACCGGTTCGCGCGTTATTGTCGAAGCCAGCCCGGTTGATAACATCTGGGGTATAGGGCTCGCACAGGACAACGCGGATGCGAGCAATCCAAATCTGTGGAAAGGTTTGAATCTGTTGGGATTTGCGCTGATGCAGGTGCGGGACGGGACTAGTATCCCAGCCCCAAGGTAGTGACCTGACCTTACTCGCGAAAAACGCAGAAGCCTTGGCGAACGCCAGGGCTTCTTGCATGCGGCCTTACTAAGACCGCGCGTCAATCAACAAAAGCTGAGTCACCCGAATTTTCGTCGACACCTTCGAGCGTCTGCTTCTGGCCGAGGCTGTGTAAAAACGTTTTTCGGCGCGACAGGTACTCGAAATCGGACTAGAAATCGCGCTTCTATGGGAAATCCACATCTGCTGATGGGCCAATAAATTTCAGATTTAACGTAGACGCGCGCACTTCAATTTTGACGAAGCGTTTTTACACACTCTGTGCCGTTTGCTGCCTGTCACTGCACCGCCCAAAGCTGATCAAGCCGAGTCGTAAAACTCGAGTTCATCATCTCCCCTCTCATACCCCAGCCGGGGCTGGTCGGCCCCCTGGCCAGCCTCTACGTTGCCTCCCCCCAACGATCATTGATCTGATCCCGGGAAGGAATGACCAATAGCCAAGAATAAAGAAAAGCTATTTCGCGGACAGAACGCTAGATCACAGATGACAAGCTGATCCACCTATCCAAATAAGCTCCGTCTTTCTGCTTATAAATCACCCTCAAAAAACCAGATTTATAATCCGAAACCCTCAGCAGATCACCTTTAACGAGATAACCTTTTGTTCTAGAAAGCTCCGTAGCTTCGGAATATAGAAAAACTTTTTCAGCACCTATCGTTACCGAAACATCATCACCATTAAAAGTCAAGGTATTTTTGTCGAAGATTTCAGCACTGCTCAATCTTGAGAAGTCAAAATGATTCAATTTTAACTTAGAGTTCTCTAACACTAAAAAGCTTGCTACATCGTTACCGGCGGAAACTTGAAGCCGCATCTCTTTACTTGCGGACGTAAAGTAAAGCTTTTTTCTTTTCAATGTCAGCTCAACCAAGTCCCTCCCATTTGGATAATCCCATAGAATTTGAAATTGGTTGTCTTCCAGCCTCGCAATACTGGGTATATTAACGCCACCCCTCGCATCCTCAAGACTTATTAACTTGTCGTTACGGGAGACAAGTTCAGCGTCAGTTTTTCCTTTGGTATAAAAATCTAACACTGCATTATCGCGTTTGTTTTGTGACTCATATAAGCAAGAAAACTCGGCACCCAAGTCAGTCTCATCAAAAAGCAAGGCACCGGAAGGTATCGCTCTTTCACAATCCCCTGCCGCATATACGCCAGCAGATATAAAAGAAAAAAATAACACACAGCCAAAATTTCCTATCATCCATTAGCCCTTAGTTTTTCAAATACGTTAGCAATATTGTTATCATAGCCAACTATTATTAGCTCCATTGTATTTCTTTGCAGTAGAAAGGCAATCTTTCTACTGCATTGACTCTGGCATGTTCTTCTCCTTCGTAAGCTTCTCCCAAAAATATACTTATAAGCTCTTTTTCATTATTAGGGAACATCTGAAGTAGGCATCGATTTTTGATGACCTCTCGGCCTGAGGTTCAAAAGACGCCCGCCCGATCAGATGATCAGACTTTTCTCGCGTTTAACTCATCTATTTTTTCCATCGAATAGCCCCCTTCCAAGGTGTTTTTCCGCATACAGGCGCACCGCTCCCACAACCAACAGCCGTTTTCGCATCATCCAGAGGTTCGATAGGGCAAATAGAGTAGCCTGTTGCGCGGTGTTTTTAGCCAGCCTGCGAAACCGCACTTTCATATACCCAAACTGGCGCTTGATCACACGAAACGGATGTTCAAACTTCACTCGAACCTGAGCTCTCGCGTGCTCAATTTTTACAACAGGCTCCAGAGGTTATGAATGGTGGTTTCATCGGGAATCCGATCCAGGCTCAGTCCCGCGAATTGGCGCAGTTTCGTTGTTTCGTGCAACCCTTTCTCCATCGCCGGATCTCTGTCGCCGAACCAGTTTTGCGTGAGATGAATGCGGACCACCGCCGTCAAGGGATACGCAAGACGGCCCCCTTCGCCTTTGGGGTAAAGAGGCTCGATCTGATTGATCAATCCCTGCCAGGGTACGACCTGATCCATCTCGATCAGGAAATGCTCCTTTCGAGTTGGGTTGCGCTTGCCAGCATACTCGGCGTCGGCGAAAGTCATCCGCTCCATCAGGCGTCTCGGCGGCTGAGATCAGACATTCTGCCAAATATAGAAGTCTTCTTCAGCGTTTTCCTAAAAATAGAGGTATAAAATCCATGAATGTGCGGCAAAATTTTTTTAGCCAAAACCATTATGAGAAGTTTCTTAGAGAACATGACGAGCTTGTGGATTTCTTTAAAGTAAATAAATTCCAGTCAGACTCTGTTATAGAGGAAGCATCTCAACGCGCAAGATACTTTCAAACTCTCGCGCTTGACAAGTTACTAGCAACTTACACTGCTGGCGAAAGGATTGAATCAATTATCCCTCTTCTTGAGGGTTTGATTGAAAAATATGAAATTCGCCAACAAGCTCTGGCTGAATATTACGGAGCTCCAGAAATCTCACCTTTGGCATTAGATGACTGGCCAGACCAATACGAAGAAGCTGTTCAGGTTATTAGCTTGTGTATATTATTGCACCGTACTGATCTGCTACCGCGCTTTGTTAAATTAATTGATGAGGCAGGCTATGCGGGTGACGACACACTTTATGAGGATCTATTGAAAAAGGTATTACCTGACCGGCATGATGTTGATGAATGGTATCACGACGTGTATACACCTCTAATTCATGCTATATATGCTGACGATGGAAAAGAAGCTTCAAGCCTACTACAGAATTACTGTCAAGAATGGTATCCCGCATTTAAGCAAGCCCCTTGGCATGATACTCATCTACAAGGCGAAGATGGAATCTACGTTGGTTATTGGGCAATAGAAGCCGGCGCAATTGCGTTTTTATACGGCATAGACGACAGCAAAATAGACCACATGGTCTACCCAAAAGACTTGGTCGAATACGCCAGAAACTACAGCGGTGCAACTGAATCGCAGATCAACCGCATTGTCGCTGGCGAACCCTGCAGCAAAACAGGCTACTGGTTCACCCCAGCCCAAGCCAATTCAAGACGTCACTTTCAGCAAGGCGAAATCATGCCTAGTATTAGCGACTCGAAATGGGGCGACACGCTGTGGTATTGGTCGGGTGAGAATTGAGTCATGCAGGTCGCCAGGTATGAATGACCGTACGGGTGGTACAGCCTTGATCGACAATGAAAGCGGAGAAGATCGCAGCGCTCCATCAGTAATGCGCTATCCGCTCAACGCCGTCATCGGCTGGAATCCAGGACGGGAACACGCCAGAGCGCGATTTGAAAGATCCGACGAATCAACTCACGTCGAACACAACGCGAATCGCTGCGAGGAAAGCGCTGTCAACAGGCTGTAAATAAACGCAAGCGGCCTTTAATGCAAAAATACGAAACTTTAGACTCACTTAAAGTTGAGGCGTGAGAAATGATGAGAAGACAAAAATTCCTTACTGAGAAAAGATATGAAAACTTTTTAAGCAGCTACAAAAATTCATTTGTATTTTGGGAGAACAAACGCTTTCAAGCCGATTCTCCTGAACAAGAAAAATCCGTGAGAGCCAAGCACTTTCAATCACTTTACTTAAGAAATATATTAATGCTTTACACTGCTGGAGAGGAGATAAGCAACTTTCCAGCGTCTTTGGAAACTCTTATAGAAAGCTATGAAACTTTACAGAGAGAGCAGGCTAAATACGTAGATATCGACAATATTACTCCACTTACTATAGACGATTGGGTTGATGAGTACGAGGAGTGCTTACAGGTAATTAGCCTATGCATCCTTCTGCATCGAACAGACCTGCTGAACCGGTTTGTTCGTCTTATCGACAATGCAGGCTACGCTGCCACAGACACGCTATATGAGGATCTCCTGGCCAAAGTACTGCCTGATCGTAATGATGTAGATCAGTGGTATCACGACGTGTATACACCCCTCATTCATGCTATATATGCTGACAATGGAAAAGAAGCTTCAAGTCTACTACAGAATTACTGTCAAGAATGGTATCAGGCCTTCGAACAGGCGCCCTGGCACGATACCCATCTTCAGGGGGAGGATGGAAACTACGTTGGTTATTGGGCATTAGAGGCCGGCGCAATTGCGTTTTTATACGGCATAGACGATAGCAAAATAGATCACATGGTCTACCCAAAAGACTTGGTCGAATACGCCAGAAACTACAGCGGTGCAACTAAATCGCAGGCCAACCGCATTGTCGCTGGCGAACCCTGCAGCAAAACAGGCTACTGGTTCACCCCAGCCCAAGCCAGTTCAAGACGTCACTTTCAGCAAGGCGAAATCATGCCTGGTATTAGCGACTCGAAATTTGGCGACACGCTATGGTATTGGTCGGGTGAGAATTGAGTCTTGCAGGTCGCCAGGTATGAATGACCACGT
>NZ_JAGTPI010000044.1:0-51397 GCF_021147825.1 Pseudomonas quasicaspiana | reverse complement strand
ATTTAATTCCTTTTCGTAGCTGCCTACGGGTGCTTGGCATTTTCCGCCATCGCAGCCTTCGGCAGCTCCTACCAGTTAATGTGTGTCAGGACTACAGATCCAACAAGCGGTCGGCGATCAATCCCGACGCAACGCTCTCTACCGACCCGACCAGAAATACCGGGCCCATGCCATCCCATCGAACTGTCACTGTTCCGCCATCGCATTCGACCTCAACGGTATTGTCCAGCAAGCCACGCCGAATGCCGTTGACCGCAGCACCACACGCGCAGGACCCCGACCCGAGGGGAATACCACCGCCCCGTTCCCATATACGCAACCGGATGTGCTTGCGGTTGATAATCTGGACGAAATGCACGTTGGTCTTGAGCGGAAACAAGTCATTGGTTTCAAGGGCCGGACCGATTTTCGCGATATCAACATCAGCCAGATCATCGACAAAATAAGTGCAGTGCGGATTGCCCATGCTGCAGGCCGTCGGGCGACCGGCAAGTGGCAGCACTACAGAATCCAGTTCCAGAGACAGCGGAATATCTGCCCAACCAAACAGCGGCTTGCCCATGTCGACCGCGATATCACCGGTCGACGTTCGCTCGCACGCCAACAAGCCGCGATTGGTGCGTAACTTTACCGACGTTACATCCGCTTCGCGCATCAACAAATCCGCAACACCTCGCGTAGCGCTTCCGCACGCGTCTAGAGAAGAGCCATCGGCGTTCCAGAATATCAAGCGCGCCGCGGCATCTTCGCAATCGAGCAACACGGCGAGTTGATTGAAGCCGAGCCCTCGATTCCGGTCACCCAATCGGCGGGCGATGGCACTGGTGAACGGGTTGGCGGCGTTTCGCGTGTCTACAATGACGAAATCATCGCCATTGGCATGCATTTTATGAAAACCAAGCGGCATCACTGGATCCTGCGACAAGACGTGGAGATGATGTTTTAAGGGTATTAGTCCACCACAAACAACCTGGCGCCCGTTGTGGTGAACGAGCGATGTCCTTCGGCGTCATTACTGACCTGATAGCTCATACCCGCAGTGAGCACGAATTGGCGACCATCCTCAAGCTCGGTGTGCAATTCACCCTCAAGGCACAGCAGGATATGGCCTCTCCAACACCAGTGATCAGCCAGATAGCCTGGGCTGTATTCCACCATACGAACGCGCACCGCGCCAAACTGACAAGTGCGCCAATAAGCAGTACCGGTTTCACCGGCATGTTCTACAGGTTCGATTGTCGACCAGTCGGTTGTACCAAACGGGAAAGCGGTGAGTTCAATCATGGCTGGCTCAGAACAGGAGGGATGCAAACCGTATCAGCCCCAAGGAATGACCGACAGATACAGATTGCTTGTAGTCGCGAGATACAGAGCCCCCCCCATCCATGGCTGTTTGTGGGGCAGCAAAAATCAATCAGCATCCTGCCGCGCTTGGTAACCAGAAGCTACGGCGCATTGCGTGCCTCCATGAGTTACCGATAAGCCATACCGCGCTTACTCTCGCGAATCGCTGATCATCGCACTTATCCGCGCAGCCATGGTTTCGACCAGAAACGGTTTGGTGAGTACGGCCATCCCGGGAGCAAGGTGTCCATTCGCAAGAATCGAGCTTTCTGCATAGCCGGTGATAAACAACACTTTCAGGTTCGGTCTGGAAATCCGCGCCGCATCCGCCATCTGGCGTCCGTTGATTCCGCCAGGTAGCCCGACATCGGTCACCAGCAGGTCGATGCGAACATTGGATTGCAGCAATTTCAATCCGGCCGCGCTGTCCTTGGCTTCAATTGCCACAAAGCCAAGTTCTTCAAGGATGTCGGTGACAAGCATGCGCACCGTAGGCTCGTCATCCACCACCAGAACTGTTCCGCCGTGGTCGGCGCGATTGAATGCCGAAGGCGCAGCCAGTAAATCTTCGTCTGGCGTCTCACCGTGGTGCCGAGGCAAGTACATGCACACCTTCGTGCCCCGATCGACTTCCGAGTAGATCCGGACCTGCCCACCCGACTGCTGGGCGAACCCGTAAATCATCGATAACCCCAACCCCGTGCCTTCACCAATGGGCTTGGTCGTGAAGAAAGGCTCAAACGCACGCCCGACGATCTCAGGTGGCATGCCATTACCCGTATCGGTCACGGACAGCGAGAGGTACTCCCCGGCAGGTATCTGATGCTGTTTGGCGGCACACTCGTCGAGCCATGCGTTGGCGGTCTCGATGGTAATGCGACCGCCGTCTGGCATTGCGTCACGCGCATTGATGCACAGATTCAGGAGGGAGTTTTCAAGCTGAGAGGCGTCAACCAGCGCCCCCCAAAGCTCAGGCATATCGGCTACATCAATCGTAATGCCAGGGCCCACCGTGCGCTGAATCAGTTCAAGCATGCCTCGAACGAGTACGCCTACATCCGTGGGTTTGGGGTCAAGAGTCTGGCGACGCGAGAAGGCCAGCAATCGATGGGTCAGAGCAGCAGCACGCCGAGAGGCACTCTGCGCCGCTACCATGTAGCGTCCCACATCCCCAAACCGTCCCTGCTGCATTCGGGTCTGCATCAACTCGAGTGATCCGGAAATCCCCGCCAGCAAATTATTGAAATCGTGCGCCAAACCGCCGGTCAATTGGCCTACGGCCTCCATTTTCTGGGACTGGCGCAGCCGCTCTTCCGCCTCCGAAAGCTCAGCGGAGCGCTCGGCGACGCGCTGCTCGAGCGTTTCATTGAGCCTGCGTAACTCGGTAATTGCGAGGTCGCGTTCTGCTTCGACAATACGTCGTGCTTCAACGTCTATCAAAACGCCCGGAAAGCACTGAGGGGTGCCATCTGGCGCATGATCAACGCGACCGTTGGCTTCCAGCCAATAATATTTGCCGTCAGCACGCCGCACTCGATATTGGTGAGCATAGAGGCCGCCTCTGGCAATAGCCTCGTTGATAGCCCCGGCCAGTCCGGCCTGATCATCAGGATGGACAGTGGCAACAATCTGAGCAAGCGGGATACCTTCCCTGCCAAGCGCGGGATCCAGGCCAAATGCGTGGGCGAAAGCATCATCTACCGTAAAACGGTCGGTTGGCAGATCCCAACTCCAGGTACCAATGATTGCCCGGGCAGCCAGTGCAAGCTCTACGCGCTGGATATTTTCCTTATTGAGCGCCTCGCTGACACGCAAGCGCTCCTCGGCGGCGCGCCGTTCGGTCATATCAAATACAAATCCCGGAAAACTGGTGGGCTTGCCGTCGATATCGGTTTCAACACGCCCATGAGCGTCGAGCCAATAATACTTCCCGTCTGCGCGTCTCACCCTGTACTGATGGGAGTAGGTTCCACCGCGGTTAACGGCCTCTGCGATAGCGGCATCCAGCCCTGGCCGGTCTTCGGGGTGCACATTTTCCAGAACCCTTTCGATGGGTAGGTCAGCCTGTATCAGGCTTGAATCAATACCGAAAGCAAGGGCAAAACCAAGGTCGATAGTGAAACTGTCACGCGCGGGGTGCCAATTCCAGGTCCCGATCACTCCCCCGGCGGCCAGGGCGTTGCGTTGGTGCTCGTAATCCCGATGAGCCTCAACCTCGCGCGCGCACCGGCTCTCGGCTTCGGCCAGTCTCGCCCGAAGTTCATCGTTCTCAATCCTTAGGGAATAAATCTCGTTAGACACGCTGGCCATCTCAGACAAACTGCGCTGCTTCGGCCAGGGCCGAAACTGGATGCAGGTAACCAGGTGAACGTTTGAATGAGCTGCGGGGCAAGCAGACAGGCTGGCGGCAATGGATGTTCATGCCTTGAATGTTCCTATTACGCAAGTAATTGCCATATTACACGGGTGGCACAATGCCGTCCCCGGTTGAAGATGGCGGCGAAGCAAGGCACATGTATTTTCCGACGAGCACCCATTCCCGTTGTGCTCGGGCTATTGCCGGGGCTCTGGTAGACTTCAGCCTTTCGAACCCCTCGCGCTGAAATTCCGCGTCTCATTTACCGCTTCCAGGCGGTGATCATTGCGCAGTGACACGCTCGAAACTGGGAAAAACACGCAGACCAAAATGCAGACACAATTCGCTTCAAACCCTTTAAACACAGGCCCTGAACCCTCCCGCCGCTTCAGCGTTGCCCCAATGATGGACTGGACTGATAGACATTGCCGATTCTTCCTGCGCCTCCTCTCCAAGAACGCTCTGCTCTACACCGAAATGGTTACCACCGGCGCGCTGCTCAACGCTGACCCACATCGCTTTCTCCAGCACGACGAGGCGGAGCATCCGCTGGCGTTGCAGTTGGGGGGCAGTGTCCCGGCGGATCTGGCGGCGTGTGCGCGGATGGCCGAAGCAGTGGGTTATGACGAGGTGAATCTGAATGTCGGCTGCCCGAGTGATCGGGTTCAGAACAATATGATTGGTGCGGTGCTCATGGCGCATCCGCAGTTGGTGGCTGATTGCGTAAAGGCGATGCGTGATGCGGTGTCGATTCCGGTGACGGTCAAGCATCGGATCGGGATCAATGGTCGTGACAGCTACGAGCAATTGTGTGAGTTTGTCGGCACCGTTCGCGACGCGGGTTGCACCAGTTTTACGGTGCATGCGCGGATTGCGATTCTTGAGGGCCTTTCCCCCAAGGAAAACCGTGATATCCCGCCGCTGCGCTATGACGTTGCCGCGCAGCTGAAGCGTGATTTTCCTGATCTGGAAATCATCCTCAATGGCGGTATCAAGACCCTCGAACAATGCCAGGAACACTTGCAGGTATTCGACGGCGTAATGTTAGGTCGCGAGGCGTATCACAATCCGTATCTGCTGGCCGAGGTCGATCAGCAGTTGTTTGGCAGTGAGGCACCGGTGATTTCCCGGGCTGAAGCGCTGGCAGAAATGCGCCCATACATTGCCGCGCACATTCAGAGCGGCGGTTCCATGCATCACGTTACCCGTCACGTGCTGGGCCTCGGCACGGGTTTCCCCGGCGCCAGACGCTTCAGGCAGTTGCTGTCGGTGGACATCCACAAGACTCAGGATCCGCTGGCGCTACTGGATCAGGCGGCCGGGCTGCTGGAAGGTCGCTGAAAGCAGGGAACAAGCGCGGCGGATAGCGCTCCAACCAGTCTGGATCGAGTTTTCGCCCGCCCGGGCAACAGGCCGCCCTGTTCTGGCGCGGCGTTATGCTTAGCGCCCTTGAGTGGGCGCCATCGCTCGGGTAATGTCACCTAACCGCACAGGACAGAGCACGCTCATGACTTCCAAGCTGGATCAACTCAAAGCATTCACCACCGTTGTTGCCGACACCGGCGATTTCGCAGCCATCGAAAAGCTCAAGCCGGTCGACGCGACCACCAATCCTTCCCTGCTGCTCAAGGCCGGCTCCAGCGACAGCAACGCTGATCGCCTCAAGGCAGCCTTCAGCGGCGCCAATGGCGATATCGGTCTGGCATCTGATCGTTTTGCCGTCGCTATCTGCCAGGAAATTCTCAAGGTTGTTCCGGGCCGCGTTTCGACTGAAGTCGACGCCCGCCTCTCTTTCGACACCAATGGCTGCATCGAGCGCGCCCAGCGCCTGATCGATATGTACGAAACGGCCGGCATCAGCAAGGATCGCATCCTGATCAAGCTGGCTTCGACCTGGGAAGGCATCCGCGCCGCCGAAGTACTGGAAAAGAAAGGCATCCAGTGCAACCTGACGCTGCTGTTCTCCTTCGCCCAGGCCCAAGCGTGTGCCGATGCTGGCGTATTCCTGATTTCGCCGTTCGTAGGCCGTATCTACGACTGGTACAAGAAGGCTGAAGGCAAGGATTATGTGGGCGCGGAAGACCCGGGCGTGAAGTCTGTGACCCGCATCTACAACTACTACAAAGCCAACGACTACAAGACAGTCGTTATGGGTGCCAGCTTCCGTAACCTGAGCCAGATCGAGCAATTGGCCGGTTGTGATCGCCTGACCATCAGCCCGGACCTGCTGCAGAAGCTTGCCGAAGATACCGGCACGCTGGAGCGCAAACTGAAACCGGGCAATGCCGGTGAGCCGCGCGTAACGCTCAATGAAAGCGAATTCCGTTGGGCGTCCAACGAAGATGCGATGGCGACCGAGAAACTGGCTGAAGGTATCCGTCAGTTCGCTCGCGATCAGGAAAAACTGGAAGCGTTGCTAAGCGCCAAGGTCTGATCCAGAACGCTGAAAGACTAAAAGGGCGGCATCCTCACGGATGCCGCCCTTTTTGCTGCGCTCCTCACCAGTGGATCAGTGACGTTCGAGGGCGTTGACCAGGTCGTGGAAGGCTTCGCGATTGGAGTCATTGAGCCCCATCAGGATCTTGTGCGCTTCCAGCACCTTGGCCTTGACCACCTCTTCGCACTGGTCCTGAGACGGCAGGTCCGTCAGGCACTCAGGGCACGGAATCGGACGATCAACGATATTGAACACTTGATCGAAACCCATCGACTGCAGAAGCCGGGTGATGTCTTCGTGGGTGGTGACCAGCGTTGGCAACAACCCTACTTTTTGACGCGACAGGATCGACAGTTTGGCCAGCAAGCCAAGTGTCGTGCTGTCTATGCTGCGGGTTTCGGTCAGATCAATTACTACCGTTGAAAAATTCAGCGCAGTGAAGATCCGCTCAATAGTCGCATCCAAAGCCGAACATAACGTCAGACGCACTTCCCCGACAAACTTGAGGACAAACGTGCCTTCCTGCTCGGCGAACTGGATTCTACCGGTACTCATTCAAGGTTCCTGCTCAACACTAACAAGGCGATATCATCCGGCATCTCCCCTAGCGTGGCCAATCCAAAAGTCTGGCGCAAGCCATCCAGGCTGCCGCCCGCCGCCTTTACCAGTTCAGGTAGTGCGGCTTCTTTCTCTTTGAGTGTATCACCGGGAAGCAAGTCCAGAATGCCATCAGACAGCAGGGTCAGACTAAACGACTCGGGCAAGTCGATCACATGATCCTGATAGGTGGCTTCGTTGAACAGCCCTACGGGCAAACCGCGACCTTGCAGGTAGCGTGCTTCACCCGGTGTATACAACACAGGCAACGGCAGATGACCGCCGACTGCGTACGTCAGTTGCCCCGACTCCTCGTCAATCACACCGCCAACCATCGTTACATGCTTGCCCAGCTTGCAACTGATCAGGCCGCGGTTGATGTGGCCTAGAACGTCAGAGGGCTTGAATTCCGGTAGCGTACCACCACGCTTGGATTCGAACAGCAAGCGTGTGGTCATGAACTTGAGCAGCACGGTGATGAACGCCGAAGAAGCGCCATGCCCGGAGACATCCGCGAGATAGAACGCAACGCGGCGCTCGTCGACGCGGAAGTAATCAACGAAATCACCCGACAGGTAAAGCGAGGGAATGATTTCGTGAGCGAAATTGAACTGATCGATCGACCACGGGCTGATCGGCAGCATGTTCATCTGCACCTGTCGACCGGCATCTTGGTCTTCCTGGAGCAGATGCAAGCTTGCTTCCAGCTCGCGGTTTGCGGTTTCCAGCTTCTTGCGATACTGCTGGTTCTCCTGCAGCAGACGCGCACGGTCAAGTGCGCGACGCACCGAGTGCTCCAGCACGGCCAAGTCTTCCAGAGGCTTTATCAGGTAATCCGCAGCGCCCAGGCGGAGCGCCTCGACAGCGTCATTCATCACGCCTGCACCCGACACCACGATTACAGGCGTTTCCGGCGCGATGGCCGTCACCTGACGAATCAGCTCAAGCCCGCCCATTTGCGGCATGCGCAAATCGCAGATCACCAAATCAGGCTTGTCCTGCTCGAATATCTGTATGCCCTCCAAGCCGTTATTTGCTTGAAGGACGCTGAAGCCACTGTCTTCCAAATAGGCGGCAAGGCTCGCTCGCACTACTTCGTCGTCATCGATTATCAGCAGCGTGGCACTGGTTTTCTGCATGTGGGCAAACGGCGCCAGATAAGGTTGGCGTAAGCACCCCGGTTCACGGGTCTGCGTACTGGATTCGCTTCTAGCCACTCTGACCGCACGACCGGACTTGTGATCCCGTAACTGGCGTTTCAGAGGTGCCCTTCAAGGCGCAGACGGTACTCCCATCCGACGGGCGTTTCAAGCACGCGGCAGTCCCGACATTGCGTCTTTACACGGCAAATCGCTCAGAGTTATAAGAACCATGAATTCAGCAATGGAAATGAAGGACTGGACATGAGTCTAAATGATCGAAGCTACGAGGAGAAACGGGACTTCATCCGGATGCGCGTGGAAGCTGACATCAGCTTGATCTACGCAGGCCAGGTCATCCCGGCTGTATGCATTGATTTATCGAGCTCCGGGATGCAGGTACAGGCACCCAGAACCTTCAGGGTTGGCGAAAAACTGCACGTGAGAATCGATTCGGACCACGCAGCCCTCAAAGGCCTTGAAGCAGAAACAGAGGTTGTATGGGTCACTGACGAAGCCGATGGCGGACAAAAACTGGGCCTGACCATCGTCAAGATGAGCTGAGATCCGGCGGAACTGGTTCACAAATGGTAAAAAATAAAGGCGACCACAGGTCGCCTTTATAATTTCAACTGACCGAGATCAGAAATCGTCGACCACCTGACCATCCTTGACGCGGAACTCACGGTTCTGCAGGTACGCGTTACGGATAAAGATGTACTTGTCGCCATTGATCAGGCGCTCGGCCGACAACAGGCTGGCACGGGTATCCACCAGGTTGATGCCCAGCGCAGTGTTGCGGGTGGGTACGTGGTCAATGTAGCGGTACGGTGAGGTGTAGGTGTCCGGGTACTTGGCGACGGCGTCACGTACAGTGCTAGGCCCAAACAACGGCAGCACTACGTATGGACCGCTTTGCACGCCCCAGTAACCCAACGTCTGACCAAAATCTTCGTCACTGCGCTGCAGGCCCATTTTGGTGCCGACATCGATGAAGCCCAACAGGCCGAAGGTGGTATTGAAGATCAGGCGCGCAGTATCAACACCCGCTGCAGCCGGTTTAGCCTGCAGCACGTTGTTAGCGAGGTTTCCGACATCACCGATGTTGTTGAAGAAGTTATGTACGCCATCTTCTACAAACTGCGGAGCAATAAATTGATAGCCCTGCGCGATAGGCTTCAGCGCATAGGTATCAAGAGTGTCATTGAAGCGGAAAGTGAGCCGGTTGACGCTTTCCCACGGATCTTCCTCGGCGGCCTGCGCAACCATTGGCACTAGCGCCATACCGGCACACACACACAGCTGAGCAAGACGATTGAATACACCTGCACCGGTCACGGGCATAGCTGAAACTCCTGGCATAAGTAATGAAGCGGGCGCTACGCCCCCACACGTCAAGGCGAGGAGTATAAGGCCATATGACAGGGATTTGGCAGCGCCTTGGTCATTCAAGTCTGTAAGACTGGTAAAACACTGATAAACACCATCACCTGATATTCATCTTACTGTCACAAATGCCCCGTAGCGTTCAGCGTTATTTCAGAGATATCGCCATGCTCGCCCCTGTGACAGCTCCCCTGCCCGCTTTTACTGCCGTTCTTTTTGGTCTCAGTGGCTGCCTGGTGGACTTTGGCGCCCAAGCGCGCAACGCTTCCAGGCTGAGCGATGAGCATTCGCTACCTACACCAGGCGCCTTGAAAGCATTACAGAGACTGCATCAGCAGGCAGTGCCTTGTGCGTGGCTGGACGAGTTGCCCGACGACCTTGCAAACAGGCTGGCACAGCCATTGAGCCAGCTGATTAGTGCTACCCCTGCCGCCCAGACACCCTGGCCCGCTCCCCATGCTTGCTGGCAGGCGCTCATGGAGCTGAACGTCGGTCAACTGGATGGTTGTGTACTTGTCAGCGGCGAGCCACGCTTGCTGCAAGCGGGCTTGAGCGCCGGGCTGTGGACGGTCGGCCTCGCGTCGTGTGGTTCACTGTGTGGCCAGTCACCTTCTCAGTGGAATGCCCTGACCGATGCCGAGCGCGAATACCGCCGGGGCCAGGCGACATTGCAGCTTTACGCGCTGGGCGTGCATTCGGCGATCGATCATCTGGGCGAACTGGAATCCTGTCTGGCAGATATCGCGCTGCGCCGGACCAAAGGAGAGAAGCCTTGATAGTCAGTTACAAGACTTGCGTGAGTCTGTAGAAGCGAATTTATTCGCGAAGGCGGTGTATCAAAAAGGAATTTCAAGGCTGATGCCTTCGCGAATAAATTCTCCAGGAAAGTCTGCACAGTCTCTGCACAGTCACACTGGATGCTTGCCTGAATTGATCGCCATCATGCAAGCCGCACCAGAGTGGATTAGTCTTGTCACATACCCAAGAAGAACCTTTGGCCCCGCGCCGGGGTCCATGGGACAGACTTATCAAAGAAGGAGCACGTCATGCCTGCCCGCGAACTGCAAGAACAACTCAATACCCTGCGCGAGCAACTGGAGCAGAACCCGCCGCTCAACCCAGAGGAGCGCGCCGACCTGGAAACACTGGCGCAGCAGATTCAGTCGCAGATCGAACTGGAGTCCGTGACTCAGGACGCGAGCCTGGCCGACGGCGTTAATCTTGCCGTAGAGCGCTTCGAGCTGGAGCATCCTGGCATTGCAGGGACTCTGCGCAACATTGTTGTGACCTTGGGCAATATCGGTATTTGATGCCAAAAGACGCTAGAACGCACCGCCTGCCAACCAGCAGCAAAAAGCCCGTCGAAGACGGGCTTTTTTTATGCTTACTGCCTGGCCAGTCGGCGATTATCCGGGCTGATCGAGTCAGTGCTGCGATACGGATTGATATCCAGACCACCACGCCGCACATAACGCGCATAGACGGTCAACTTCTCCGGGTTGAGCAAACGCTGCAGGTCGAGAAACATCCGCTCGACACACTGCTCATGAAAATCCGAATGCTGGCGGAAGCTGACGATGTAAGCCAACAGGCTCGCAGGATCCAGCTCTGCGCCGCGATACTCCACCGCTACGCTGCCCCAGTCCGGCTGACTGGTCACCGGGCAATTGGATTTGAGCAAGTGACTGTGCAGGCTTTGCTCGACAATACGGGAATCATCGCAACGCAGCAGCTCTGGCTGAGGCCGGTCGTAGCTATTGATGCTCACATCAAGCTCATCGATGCAAAGCCCCGGCATCGTCGCCACGCCTTCGCCCTCAATGTCCGCCAGAGTGCGGATACGCACGCCTACCGGCTTACCCGCCGCGGCAGACAAATCCTTGACCAGCGTTGCAGTCAGCTCTGCACGATCAGCAAAGGCCGTCTGATTGAGCGAGTTGAGGTACAACTTGAACGACTTCGACTCGATGATATTCGGCGAATCAGCCGGAATGCTGAACTCGGCGATGGCCACCACCGGCTTGCCGGAGGGCAGCAGCCAGGAAAGCTCGTAGCAATTCCAGAAGTCGACGCCCTGATACGGCAACGTCTCGGCGGTCAGACCCAGTTCGGCCCATTTGGCGGCACGCGGGATCGGGAACAACAGAGACGGCGTGTAAGTGGCGATATATTCGCTGGACTTGCCTAGCGGCGAGTGTTCGGCTGCGGGGTGCATGAAAGTACCTGAATCACATAAAGCTGACGGAATAAGCGCCAAGTTTATAGGGTTTGCGCCGAGCTTTCAGCGACTAGTCGGTAATTGTCAGCTTGCCGACCATACCGGCCTGATAATGCCCAGGCAGATTGCAGGCGAACTCAAGATTGCTGGCCTTGGCAAAGGTCCACGTCAGCTCGGTGGTTTTGCCCGGTTCAACCAGCACGCTGTTCGGATCATCGTGCTTCATTTCCATGGAGCCATGGCCCATGTCGTGATGAGCCATACCCGTAGGCGTCAGCATGCCGCTTTGCTGCATTTTGATCATTTCCTGCTGATGACTGGCGTGCATCGCCGCATCGCCCAGGTTGAACTCATGCAGCAACTGGCCTTTGTTGATCAGCACGAAGCGCACCGTCTCACCGGCCTTGACCTGCACCGCCTTGGGGTCGAAATACATATCCCCCAATACCAGTTCAATGGTGCGCGAAGCCTGGGCGGCAGGCGCAGCATGTCCGAACGTAAGGGCGGGAGCTGGCGAAGCAAGCAATGGCTGACTGAGTGTCAGCAGTGCAGCAACCAGTGTGAAGCGGGCAATAGAGGGCATGGTGTTCTCCAGAGTGGCGACGAACAAAGGCTGAAGTCAATGAAGTGAGTGACCGGGCCAGACGAACAGAATCGAGTCAGGCCCGAGCCATCAATCACTCATACCGCAATGCATGCGCAGGCTGAATCTGCGCCGCGCGCCAGGCCGGGTAAAGCGTGGCCAGGAAGCTCAGGATAAAGCCCGCGCTGCAAATCAGCACCACATCGCCCGCTTGCAACTCGGAAGGCAGATTGCTGATGAAGTACACGTCAGAGCTGAAGATGTGCTGTCCACTGACCCGCTCTATCCAGCCCACAAGACTGCTGACGTTGATCGCGGCAATAATCCCCAGCACGCCACCAATGATCGTCCCGACGATACCGATGACCGTTCCCTGAACCATGAAGATGGTCATGATCTGTCGCGGTGTCGCGCCGATGGTGCGCAGGATTGCAATGTCCGCGCCCTTGTCGTTCACCACCATGATCAGCGTAGCAATGATATTGAACGCAGCGACGGCGACGATCATCAGCAACAGCAGGCCGATCATGGTCTTCTCCATCTTCATCGCGCTGAACAGGCTGCCCTGGGTGTGAGTCCAGTCATCGGCGCGATAATCTGCTCCGAGGCCTCCGGCAATTGTTTTCGAGACTTCAGGCGCCTTGTACAGATCCTTTAGAGCCAGACGCACACCCTGCACCTGATCAGGCTGCCAGCGGTTTATCTGCGCGGCGTCTGCGACGTTGATCAAAGCCATGGAGCCGTCAAGCTCGGCGCCAACCTTGAAAATGCCGACCACCGTCAGGCGTTGCAGGCGTGGCGTGATGCCGCCCGGCGCGCTGCTGACTTCAGGCACGATCAATGTCAGTTTATCGCCGACGTTCAGACGGAAGCGACGGGCGCTCAACTCGCCCAACACGACACCAAACTCGCCCGCTTTTAGATCTTCAAGCTTGCCCTGCACGATGTGTTTGGTGACGATCGACACCTCGTGCTCCAGCGCCGGATCAACGCCACTGATCTGAATCGGCTGCATCGCGCCCTTGTAAGAGAGCATGCCGTCCATTTCGGTGAATGGCACAGCGGCCGTGACTTCCGGATTCTTCAACGAAGCGTTCGCAACCGGCTTCCAGTCGTCCAGCGGCTTGACGCCCGCGATCACTGCATGGGGCACCATGCCGAGAATGCGCGAGCTCATTTCCCGCTGAAAACCATTCATCACGGACAGCACCACAATCATCGCGAGCACGCCCAGCGCCAACCCGATCATCGAAGTCATGGAAATGAACGAGATGAAATGGTTGCGGCGCTTGGCACGTGTGTAGCGCGCGCCAATAAATATTGATAACGGTCGAAACATTCGCAGTGCACCGTGGGAAAAATTGTCGCAAAAAATCAAATCCCGGCGCGATCAATTGCGCCGGGCTGGAGAGGTCAGGCTTCTACCAGACGACCGCCTTCCAGGCGCCATACACGATCCATCTGTCTGGCCAGATTCATGTCGTGAGTCACCACCAGAAACGCCGTGCGCGACGAAGTGCTCAGCTCCAGCATCAGGTCCTGAATACCTTGCGCGGTGTGGTGATCGAGGTTACCCGTAGGCTCATCAAGCATCACCAGCCCTGGCTGATTGACCAGCGCCCTTGCGATTGCCACACGCTGACGTTCACCACCGGACAACTCGGAAGGTTTGTGCGCCAGACGGTGTCCCAGCCCTACCCGCTCCAGCAGCGCGGTCGCACGCTGACGCGCTTCCGGGATCGCCGTCTTGCCGATCAGCAGCGGCATGCAGACGTTTTCCAGCGCAGTGAATTCCGGCAACAAGTGGTGGAACTGATAAACGAAGCCCAGCGCGCGATTACGCAGCAGGCCACGGGCCTTTTCGCCCAATGCGGAAAGCTCTTCGCCAGCCAGCCAGACACTGCCTTCGGAAGGTGTATCCAGGCCGCCCAACAAATTGAGCAAGGTACTTTTGCCAGAGCCTGAACTGCCGACAATCGCCACGCGCTCGCCCGGAAACAACTCCAGTTGCAACCCGGACAGGACCACTACCGACTCAGGGCCTTCCTCATAGGATTTGCCCAGGTTGCGGCAACTCAATACTGCTTTATCACTCATGCCCGACTCACTCATAACGTAACGCCTCCGCCGGTTGGGTGCGCGCTGCGCGCCAGGCCGGATACAGGGTGGCGAGGAAACTCAGGACCAATGCCGCGCCGCAGACCATCAACACATCTTCAGCCATCAGTTGCGATGGCAAGTAGTCGATAAAGTACACATCGGCATTGAGAAACTTGTGGCCGATCAGGCCTTCCAGCAGGGAAATAGCAGCACTGACGTTGAGCGCAGCAATAATGCCCACTACAGCGCCGATAAACGTGCCGACCACACCGATCACTGTGCCCTGGACCATGAAAATCGCCATGATCTGCCCGGGCGTGGAGCCCAGGGTGCGCAGGATCGCGATGTCGCCCTTCTTGTCGTTGACCACCATCACCAGCGTGGAAATGATGTTGAAGGCTGCGACGGCGACAATCAGCAACAGCAGCAGCCCGATCATGGCTTTTTCCATGCGGATCGCCTGATACAGGTTGCCGTGGGTGCGGGTCCAGTCACGGGAATAGTAGTTGTGTTCGCCGAGGGTCTGGGCGATTTGATAAGAGGTGCGAGGCGCTTCGAACAGGTCTTCGAATTTCAGGCGCAGCCCTTGTACTTCGTTGGCTTTCCAGCGATGCAGGCGGCCCAGGTCATCAATATTGGTCAGGCCGAGGTAGCCATCCAGCTCACCGGCTCCAACATGAAAAATACCTGTCACGGTAAAACGCTTCATGCGCGGGAACATACCGGCAGGCGTCACAGTTACTTCAGGGGCTACGAACGTCACCTTGTCGCCAATGCCAACCCCGAGCTTGGTGGCAGCCTTGTCGCCGATCACGATGCCGAAGCCACCGGCAGCCAGATCATCCAGCTTCCCCTGCTTCATGAAGTTATCGATGATCGAAACTTTCCGCTCTTGCGCCGGGTCGATGCCATTAAGCAGGACCTTTTGCACGTTGCCGTTATTGGTCAACAAGCCCTGCATCTGGGTAAACGGGGCAACAGCCAGCACCTGCGGGTTTTGCCTGACCTTGTCAGCCAGACCCTGCCAGTTGCCGATCGGCTCACCGGCTTCGATGGTGGCGTGCGGGACCATGCCGAGTACGCGAGTACGCATTTCATGATCGAAACCATTCATGACCGATAACACGACTATCATCACCACTACGCCCAGGGCGAGACCGATCATGGAAGTCAGGGAAATAAAGGAGACGAAATGATTACGGCGTTTTGCACGGGTGTAACGCGTGCCTATGAATACAAAAAGAGGTCTGAACATTTAGGGACTTGTTCGGAGGAATGGGAACGTCCTTGTGGCGGGTCTGAGCAGGCAGCTTTACACTCGAAATCACTCTGAGCACTGCGAGCAACCACTATGACCATCGCCGCTACCATGGGTTCGCCATGTCGACATTAGATGAAGAAGAACGCCGCGAATACTACCGTATCGAGGACAGCGTCGCACTTGAAATTAACCTGTTGTCCAGTACCGACGAGACTGGGCACCAGGCCATGCGCGAAACCTCGGCACTCTTCGAACTGCTCAGCGAGTTACACATAGCCGAGTTTGAATCCCAGCATCTTTTACGCCAACTAGACGACCGCGACCGGGTGGTGAATAGCCTGATGCAATCGTTCGGCAAGCGCATCGAACTGCTTGGCCGGGTGGTGGCGCAAACCACTCTGGGCAAGCTGGGCGCCCCGCAACCCGTGACTATTTCCGAAGGTGGCGTGCAATTTCACAGCGCTACAAGCTTCGCCGTCGATGCCCAGCTATCGATAAAAATGGTCTTGATGCCACAAGCGTCAGCATTGATGCTGCACGCCAAAGTGACCCATTGCGACATTCTGCTGGATGGTCAATTCGAGATCGGCACCGAGTTCATCGACCTGCCGGACTCTCAACGACAGCTGTTGGCCAGATACATTTTGCAACGACAAGCTGCGCTGCGGCGTCAGGCGCTGGAGCAGGAAAAGCCTGAGTAAACAAAAGCAGGCCAAGCAGACGCTGCACCTGTAGGAGCTGCCGAAGGCTGCGATGGCGGTGCGTCAGACTAAATGCTTCGCAGCCTTCGGCAGCTCCTACAGGGAATGTATTTCATCCAGAGGATGCATTTCGATAACAGTACATAACTGACTATCAAACCAAGACCAACGCCTTGAAGGCCACCAGGAGTAAACGTGACCCTTATTTATGGCCATCGCGGCGCCAAAGGCGAAGCACCGGAAAACACCCTGACCAGCTTTCAGGAATGCCTCAAGCACGGCGTACGGCGCTGTGAACTGGACCTGCACCTGTCCAGTGACGGGGAATTGATGGTGATTCACGACCCGACCCTGAAACGCACCACCGACAGGCGCGGCAAAGTCATCGAACACAGCGCCGCCGATCTGGTGACGTATGACGCACGCAAAGGCGGCCCCGGCTGGATCAATCCCTGCCCGATCCCACGCCTTGAAGAGCTGTTCGAAAAGTGCGATTTCGCGCACTGGCAGCTGGAAGTCAAAAGCGCATCCCGCACCCGCGCCGCATCAACCGTACTGGCCATTCGTGAAATGGCTCAGCGCCATGGCCTGCTGGACAAGATCACCATCACCTCAAGCTCTCGGGAAGTGCTTAAAGCGGCACTGGAACTGACGCCGGACATATCGCGCGGTCTTGTCGCCGAATACGCATGGCTCGACCCTTTGAAAGTCGCGCAAAGCTATGGCTGCGAGTACCTGGCATTGAACTGGACACTCTGCACCCCTGAGCGCCAGCAAAAAGCTCAGCGTCAGGGTTTGCATGTGTCGGTGTGGACGGTCAACGAACCTGCGTTGATGCGCAGGCTCGCCGACTTCGGCGTGGACAGCCTGATTACAGACTTTCCCGGTTTGGCCAGCGCCACCCTCGAGAATCGCTGAAATCGGTCTCCCCGGCCGGCTCAGGCCACCGGCCGGAGTCGCTTAAAAAAGCCGGTTCAGGCCATCGTAAGCAGCTACCCGATAAGCTTCAGCCATGGTCGGGTAGTTGAACGTTGTGTTGACGAAATACTTCAGGGTGTTGGCTTCACCCGGCTGGTTCATGATCGCCTGCCCGATGTGCACAATCTCTGATGCCTGGTCGCCGAAGCAATGCACACCCAGCACTTCCAGAGTTTCGCGATGGAAGAGGATCTTCAACATGCCCACACGCTCGCCGGAAATCTGCGCCCGCGCCATGCCCTTGAAGAATGCCTTGCCCACTTCGTAAGGCACTTTCGCCTGCGTAAGTTCGTGTTCGTTTTTGCCGATCGAGCTGATTTCCGGAATCGTGTAGATGCCGGTTGGCACGTCGTTGACATAGCGCCAGCTGCCGTTATCGACTACAACGCCTGCAGCTGAACGCCCCTGATCGTAAGCGGCACTGGCCAGGCTCGGCCAGCCAATCACATCGCCCGCGCCGTAAATATTCGGCACGTTGGTGCGGTAGCTTTCGTCGACTTCAATCTGGCCGCGGCCGTTAGCCTTGATACCAACATTCTCCAGCCCCAGCTTGTCAGTGTTGCCGGTACGACCGTTACACCACAGCAAGGCGTCTGCCTTGATCTTCTTGCCGGACTTGAGGTGCAGGATCACACCGTTATCCAGACCTTCGACTTTTTCGTACTCTTCGTTATGGCGAACCATCACGTTGTTGTTGCTGAAGTGATAACTCAACGCCTGAGAAATTTCCGAATCCAGAAAGCTCAGTAGCTGATCGCGGTTATCCACCAGCTCGACCATGACGCCCAGACCACTGAAGATCGAAGCGTACTCACAACCGATAACGCCAGCGCCATAAATGATCAGCTTACGCGGGGTGTGACCGAGGCTGAGGATGGTGTCGCTGTCGTAGATACGCTTGTGGGAAAAGTCGATATCCGCAGGGCGATATGGGCGCGATCCAGTGGCAATAATGATCTGGTTGGCGACCAGTTTCTCCACTACGCCGTTGCCGCACACCACATCAATGCTGTTCTCGTCAGCAAAACTGCCAGTGCCAAAGAACACATCGACGCGATTACGGGCGTAATAGCCAGTGCGCGAAGAAACCTGCTTGGAAATAACCATTTCGGCGTTTTTCAACACGTCCGGGAACGAAAACCAGCGTGGCTCGCCAATGGCCCGGAACATAGGGTTAGTGTTGAAGTGAATGATTTGCTTGACCGAGTGACGCAATGCCTTGGACGGGATGGTACCCAAGTGTGTGCAGTTACCGCCGACCTGCCGACGGCTGTCGACCATCGCTACTTTGCGCCCTGCCTTGGCGGCGTTCATTGCCGCGCCTTCTCCGGCAGGGCCGGAACCCAGTACTACTACGTCGTAGTTGTAGACAGCCATGCGTACTCCTTAGAACAGGCCGAGGTGCCACTCTGGCATCTCTGGCTAAATCACGTCGCGGCCAGCGACATGAAGGATCAGAATCTGGCGCGCAGTTTAAACCGCCGCCGAAGCGTGGAACATTAACCGTTGGTAGCGCCGCAAGCCACTTTTGTCTGCGACAAAATGACGCTCTGGCTTTTCCCGCGACGCTCCACGTCATGCAGACGGCAAACATTCGAACACTCCAAGGCTGCAAATGATAAAGCGCTTGCCGTCGCAAATCACAAAAAAGCCAACGCAGCTTTCAAGCCACGCTGCGATCGACCCCACTCAAGGGGTCAGCACCAGAAACAGACGCTGAGCGATCTCCTTGCCAATCGAACTGCGGTAAATGCTGACCACCTCCTGATTGGCTTTTGCCGCCTTGACCAGTGCCTTGTAGCCCAGCAACCGCTGCGCCGGCAACTTCAGATGCGCCGCTGTGAACGCGTCAGGGCTGGCACTTTCGGTAGCGTAGTGAAAATGCGCCCACCAGAGTATCTGATGGTCTTTGTCGCGAATGGCAAACTCCTGAAGGAAATCATCACGCCGGGCTCCAGACATATTTTTTCGACCGCCAAAACTGGAAATATCGATCTCCCGCTGCTGATGCAGATAACTGATACGCGCAGCTGTGGGTGGCTGTGCCTTGATCATCGCAATACGAATCAAGCGCCCCTGATCTTTCAAGCGGGCGGCCGCCGCTGCCAGATCCTGCATCTCTTTTGCAAAACCTGAAGCAGATGCCTCATCACTGAAGGGCTTCATCTGGTCGATCAGCACGATCAGCTTTTCAGCCCTTTGAACGAGAATATCTTCCATGTCCTCAGGCTCACTCGCCCGTTTTGATTGCCTCCATGCACTGTTGATACTGCCCTCCACTCTTGCCAGATGTTCCCGGGCCTGCCGCTGCAGCTCTGCTGGCAAGGCGCGGGGGATGACTGGCTTAGCGGCGGACTCAGGCGTCATGACCTCAACCCACTCACCGTCAGCGTGCTGATGCCATGTGTTGATCACTTTACTGGTCAGCGCATCGGAGACATCCACCACATCGCCCTCAGACTCGACGGCGCTCTGGCGAATGTTGCCGATGAAGGTCCGGTGGCCGCGGGTTTTGATCACCCGCTTGCCAGGCCTCGCAACCCTGGGCCTCTGTTCAGGAAACGTATCTGATGCTTCGGTATTTTCCTTGATCAACAGCGTGAGCCGTTGCAGGGCGACATCTTGAAAGGCACCGATCTGGGCAATGAACTGCTCAAGGTATTGACCTCTCCTGCCCGAGAACTCCAAAGCATGAATGTAGGTACTGATGTCACTGGCTCGATCGTACTCTTTGAGCGCACTTTCCAGAACACTGATGCTTTCAGCCAGTGAATACGTATTGGGCCTGTCCAGCTCGAGGTGGGATGCAATCGCCGCATGCAGATTCTGGTCGTTACGCAGAGTCCTCAGTTGCTTCAGGTCATCACTAAACATGCTTTCTGGACGACTGAACACCAGCTCAAGCGTCGAAAACATATGAACGGCTTTCCAGTCCAGATTCGAAGGCTGATTGTTGCCGTATGCCTCTGTGACTTCATTGCGCCAATATTCCTGCCCCACTTTTGGAACGTCACGCAGTTGAACCCAAACGGCCTCACGCATCTGTGACCAGTGCAGCCCTTTTGTCTGGGCGATCGTCAACTTGCGGAACAGATCAAAGTAAGCTTCAGCATTCTCGGGCACCACTGCTTCGCCAGAGGCCAGGGTGCGCAGGTTCGCCAGTTCATTATTGGCAATGATTGCCTGATCCTGAAAAAGCATGCCTTCGAAGTAACAGATATGCCGGGCCAGACTCTGCAACTGGATGGCAACGTCCTTTTCCGCAGGGCGGTCCCCCGGCCGGTGTTCCCGCTCCAGTTTGACACGCTCTTGCATCACACTGACCAGCTCGGCCAGGTCGCTTTCATAGCGATCCATAAAAAGCTGACGCACCGGGCCCTGCGCAGTTTTTAGCTGCTGATCGTAGGCCAGCATGTTTTTCAGCAATGCATCACGCCGCTTCACAAGTTCGGACAGGCCATCGTTAATACGCCGGGCGTTCGCTGCATTAGCCTGCGCGAGTTTTCGGGCATTCTGTTTTGGGCCGCCACCACGTAAATGCAGCCCCAGATCCAGCCGCCACTCCAGGCCGTCCCGAGTCAGCCAGGGCCCCTTAACGTCAGGGTCATCGTCCTGAACGATATACACACAGTCCTGGTCAGCGATAACGCGAAACAAACTCCCATCAACCCGTGCGTACCACTTTCCATGGCCCTCGTACAAACCGGTGTAAACACCAGAGAGAGTCACTGCATCAAGGGGCGGTTCGGGTGAGACATTAAAGGTCAGCAGCCTGGAGCGCTGAGCTGCAGTAAGTCGAGAAAGCGGGTTGGACCAGCTGAAATCGAGCCCGTCCCTACCGGCCGACATATTCAGCGTCCGCGGAGCCATCGGGTTTTCATCCATTTCTTGAGAGCTGAGCGTCGCATCAACCCCAGGCTTGCCACTACGAACCACCGGGCCTGAGGCTGATATGACACCCTGATGCAGGACAATCATCGCCACGTTGAGCAGCAAATCCGCAAGCGCCGCCGAGCGCGTACCTTGCTCGGCGTCATCCGCCAGCGTCAGGAGCTGGTCGGCGCTGCCTAGCAATTGCAAAAGCCACGCGGAGTGGCCTAATGAGCCACCAACAAGGGGTAGCAACATCTCGAGCAGCAGCCAGCCTCCTTCCTTAAGGTTCGCCCAGCGGTTTTCGACGTTGGAAACCGACTCGCGATCGGCTAACTGCACCAGCGCCATGGCAACGGCTTTGAACAACGCTTCAAGCGGATCACCAGCCATGACATCGCGGCTCAATACTGTCGGTTGCGGCCGCTCAAGCGGCTCAAACTCGGAGCCAAGCCCGAAGCGGACTATATGTGGCTCATCGAATCCTCCGTTGGCATAAACAGGGCGTGCCGCATCACTCAGCCAGGTCAGTACCTGTTGTTGCAAGGCACCGGGCTGAGCGATGGCGTCACGCAGAGCTTTCCAGTTGCTGAATTGCGTCAAAGGCGTCGCGAGAAAGGGCTGATAGAGCAGATATGGGCCCGACTCGATGTTCAGCGGGCCAATCACAAACATATTGCCGACATTGTCCACCTGCCCCGTGTGCCAGGCCTTGAAACCCACAGTGCGCAGAACTACAGACTGCTCGTCTTCTTCGCGCATGGGCCACAAATCGTTCAGCAAGGCAGCAATCAACCGGCAACCGGCATCACTTATCGCCCCTTCCCGTTTGAGCTTCTGCTCCAGAGCCTTCAGCGGAAGCTGGATACGCAACTGATTGCAGAACAGCAAGCGTCGCCTGTCAGCTTCATTGGCATCGGTAATCAGCAATCTGCGCAGCAATTCTGGGTAGGTCTGGCCGACGTTGACTGCCTGAACCAGGTGCTTGGCATAACCTACGGTCAGCCAGTCCGGCAAAGGCTGATCAGTGCTCCGGCGTAGCGTCACCGTACCCACAGGTAAGCCGACAAGATTCTCCAGCGCAAACTCAGACAGTGTCATGCGAACATTTTCCACTTCCCCCTGAGCAAACACCTGACCGCCAGACCCGGCGGCCACAGCGGTCACTTTGTCGATGACCAGCTCTATCTCGCTCAAAGGTACCTGTGTGGCGTCTGGATGATCCTCAAGCATCTGCCTCACAAGGGCCTGAGACGCAAACTCCGCGATGGGCGGCAATCCTTCGTTAAATGTCCTGCCTTGCGTATTGGCTTGCAATACAGCCAAAGCGGTCATGGATCGGCTGTAAGAGATTCGGTCCGAATCGCTTGCCTTGCTTAGCCATTCAGGAAGCGACTCGGCATCAGCCTTTGGCTGTTTGACGAATAAAGCCCCAACATCTGTCGACGCTTCCAGGTAACGCTCAAGCGTCGCGACTTCCAGATAGGCAGCATGAGTCAAGTAATGCACGGCCCTGATCTGATTTTCCAGAATGGCACGACCCAGATCCTCGAACACATCGTTATCAGGCTCGTAGAACCCCCACTCCAGAGATTGATGCCTGGGGTCCTGAATGAAGTCCTGCCGCAGGCGCGTCACCCAGCCAGCCAGCGTGTAGCGTTCACTCTCCCCGAAAAGACGGTAAACCAATACCTCAGGGTCGGTCGTCGACTGTTCAAGTGCCACTAACGCGGGTATCCCCCGCGTTTCCGAAACACCATCCTGAATCAGCGTTACATACGCAATACCCGCCTGAACCCCCGGCTGTTCGTTTTTGCCACACAGAGTAGTGATGGTACGGAGCATGGCACGCTGATCTGAACAAGACGCATCAAGCGCCGCCAACCGACCCATGACATCTCGCCTGATCGACTGCGAAAGCCAGGCCCAGCGAGTCGTAAGCCTGCCGCCGATGGCGCAGGGCCGGCTCCAGAAATCAGCAATCGACTGTTTGAAGTCGCCGATCAGCGCCAACGCTGACTGGCCGACGATGGTGCTGATTTCCTCCATATCCACAGCTAATGGCTGCTCAGATGAAGCACCGTGATCGGCCATAAGCGCAAAGCCAGTGTTCGTCCACTGCGGTGTTGCCCGGCGCTGAAAATATTCAAAAAGGCTATCCACCAGAGAAGGCCTTATTGATTTGGGCGACATAGCCGGGTCGCCTAAGGTCCGGGGCACGACCGAAACCGCCTCAGGGTCGATGGCCAAGTCTGGAAAACGCACAATTAAAGCACTGCGCAGGCTGCTCGTAGCCAGCTCACGCAGAGAAGGACGGGAGGCGAATTGCTCCGCCACGGCCAGCTTGATCGTCATGGATTTAACTCTTGGTGATTGAAATATCTCACCGGAGTTAACACCTTCGACGGGCCGGCAATGACATACAAAAGTAATGCAATCCGGCCCCTGCCAACGGTCTGCCAAATGCACTTACAAAGTATCAAGAGTTGTCTTTAAGGCGTTTTACACATATCGTTACAATTGTGCAGCGCGTGCAGGCAGGAGCCTCGAGCGGTGCAGCAGGACATAAAAATACAACGGATCCTTTGGGGCCTTTGTCGCTTCAACATAACCGGGCCAGAGCCTTCTGGCTGATGTTGCAAGTGCATAAGGCCCTGACCAGATAGCCCAAGCGAGTAATTTTCAATGACCTCGAACACCGGCAAAGGCAAGGCGATATTTCGCGTTGTCAGCGGCAACTTCCTTGAAATGTTTGACTTCATGGTCTACGGCTTCTACGCCACTGCCATCGCCAAAACCTTCTTCCCTGCCGACAGCGCATTCGCCTCACTGATGCTTTCACTGGCAACATTCGGCGCTGGCTTCCTCATGCGTCCGCTGGGGGCGATCTTCCTTGGCGCTTACATTGACCGCCACGGCCGAAAAAAAGGTCTGGTTGTCACCCTGGCGATGATGGCCATGGGCACAGTGCTGATTGCCTGTGTGCCGGGTTATGCAACCCTCGGCGTCGCTGCGCCGTTGCTGGTGCTGCTGGGTCGTTTGCTACAGGGCTTTTCTGCTGGCGTGGAACTGGGAGGTGTCTCGGTTTATCTGGCGGAGATATCTACCCCTGGCCGTAAAGGTTTCTTCGTCAGTTGGCAGTCCGCCAGTCAGCAGGCCGCCGTGGTCTTCGCCGGCTTGCTGGGTGTTGCCCTGAACCATTGGCTGAGCCCGGAAGAGATGGGCGAATGGGGCTGGCGCGTGCCGTTCCTGATCGGTTGCCTGATCGTACCGGTGATTTTCGTGATTCGCCGCTCGATGGAAGAAACCCCGGAATTCGAAGCTCGCACTCATCGCCCGACGCTGAAAGAAGTGGTGCGCTCGATTGGCCAGAACTTCGGCCTGGTGCTCGGCGGCATGGCGCTGGTGATCATGACCACCGTGTCCTTCTACCTGATTACTGCGTATACGCCGACCTTCGGTAAAAACGAGCTGCACCTGTCCGACCTCGACAGCTTGATCGTCACGGTTTTCGTCGGGATTTCGAACTTCATCTGGCTGCCGGTGATGGGCGCGCTGTCTGACCGTATTGGCCGCAAACCTTTGCTGGTTGCCGCAACCGTTCTGGCCATTGCGACGGCGTACCCTGCCCTGTCCTGGCTGGTCGCCAACCCGAGCTTCGGTAACCTGCTGATGGTCGAGCTCTGGTTGTCATTCCTGTACGGCTCGTACAACGGCGCGATGGTGGTTGCCCTGACCGAGATCATGCCGGTAGAAGTGCGCACGACCGGCTTCTCCCTGGCCTACAGCCTGGCAACTGCGACCTTTGGCGGCTTTACCCCGGCAGCGTGCACCTACCTGATTCACGCGCTGGACAACAAAGCTGCACCGGGCATCTGGCTGACAGGCGCAGCAATTCTTGGGCTGGTCGCCACACTGGTGCTGTTCCGCAAAGGCGGCCAGAAGCTGCAAGCGCCTGAAGCTGTGACTGCCGGATAATCCGGAGTCGCCGCAGTAGGAGCGCGATTGCCCGCGATAGCGTTAGTTCATGCAACAAACTATCGCCTGATTCAACGCTATCGCGGGCAAGCGCGCTCCTACAAGATCTGATCTCTGCAATACAGAACATCAAAAACAGCGCACAACAAAAAACGCCCCTACCAGTTACCCGGTCGGGGCGTTTTCGTTTCTGCTTGTAGCTTGTCGCTTAAAGCTTGTAACTGCTCTTAACGCGGGAACGCTGGTGGGTTAACGCCGGCCATGTCTTCCATCACGCGCACCACCTGGTGGCTGTAACCGAATTCGTTGTCGTACCAGACGTACAGAACAACGCGGTTATCGTTGGCGATGGTTGCTTCAGCATCCACTACACCGGCGTGGCGCGAGCCGACGAAGTCAGTGGAAACCACTTCCTGGGAGTTCACGAAGTCGATTTGCTTGTGCAGGTCCGAGTGCAGCGCCATGTAGCGCAGGTACTCGTTGATTTCTTCGCGGGTGGTCGCTTTCTCAAGGTTCAGGTTGAGAATCGCCATGGAAACGTTCGGCGTCGGTACGCGAATCGCGTTGCCGGTCAGCTTGCCAGCCAGCTCAGGCAGTGCCTTGGCAGCAGCAGTGGCAGCACCGGTTTCAGTAATTACCATGTTCAGCGCGGCGCTACGACCACGGCGATCGCCCTTGTGGAAGTTGTCGATCAGGTTCTGGTCGTTGGTGTACGAGTGAACCGTTTCAACGTGACCGTTGACGATGCCGAACTTGTCGTTGACGGCCTTGAGCACCGGCACGATGGCGTTGGTGGTGCAGGAAGCCGCAGAAACGATCTTGTCGTCAGCAGTGATTTCACCGTGGTTGATACCGTGCACGATGTTTTTCAGCTTGCCTTTGCCTGGAGCGGTGAGCACTACGCGGTCGATGCCTGGGCACCCAAGGTGCTGACCCAGACCGTCGGCATCACGCCATACACCGGTGTTGTCTACCAGCAGTGCGTCCTTGATACCGTACTGGGTGTAATCCACCTCGGTCGGATTCTTGGCGTAGATCACCTGAATCAGGTTGCCGTTCGCAGTGATGGTGCTGTTGGCTTCATCAACAGTGATGGTGCCATCGAAGGAACCATGCACAGAGTCGCGGCGCAGCAGGCTTGCGCGCTTGACCAGATCGTTCTCGGCGCCTTTACGGACGACGATTGCACGCAGACGCAGGCCATCGCCGCCGCCGGTTTTTTCGATCAGGATGCGCGCCAGCAGGCGACCAATCCGGCCGAAACCGTACAGCACAACATCAGTGCCCTTGCGTGGCGAAGCGTTCTGCTGCCCCACCAGCTCGGCCAGCTCTTCACGAACGAACTGCTCGGCGGTGCGGCCGTTGCCTTCAGTCTTGAACTTGACGGCCAGTTTGCCGAGGTCCACCGAGGCTGAGCCCAGCTTGAGCTCGCTCATGGCCTTAACGAGCGGGAAAGTCTCGTGTACGGACAACTCGCTTGCATCGGACTGGCGGTGACGCGCAAAGCGGTGAGCTTTGAGAATCGCGATAACCGATCGATTGATCAGGCTGCGGCCATAGATCGAACTCACCACATTATTATTGCGGTAGAGCTGACCGATAAGCGGGATCATCGTCTCGGCGAGAGCTTCACGATCAATCCATTCACCAAGACACTGGTCGGGCTTCTGAGTCACGGGAACCTTCCACATGTAGGGGCTGAAAAAAGGGGCTACATTATGCCGCCGCCTTTGTTTAAGGGCAATGCGCCGTAGTCAGATCAGCGAGCACTACATTTTGTTCCGCTGCACTTCAGAAATTGCCAAGGCGTGCACTTCTGAATCACAGCGTAGTCTTAGACCTGACATTTGCACCCTTCCCCCGGTACAATCGCGGCCCTCGTCGCAACGCTTGGAGCTCAATCTTCCGTGCCTGTTCTGCGTCTACCGCTACTCCCTGCCGCGGCAGGCAAACAACACTGGGGCAACCTTCCCGGTGCCGCGCTGAGCCTGGCGATTGCCGAGGCTGCCAGTGCCGCCAAGCGCTTCACCCTGCTTTTGACCGCCGACAGCCAAAGTGCCGAGCGACTCGAGCAAGAGCTGAAGTTCTTTGCGCCCAGCCTGCCGGTGTTGCATTTCCCGGACTGGGAAACCCTGCCCTACGATTTGTTCTCACCGCACCAGGACATCATTTCCCAGCGGATTGCGAGCCTTTATCGCCTGCCAGAGCTGGTGCATGGCGTTCTGGTAGTGCCCATCACCACAGCCCTACATCGTTTGGCACCGACCAAGTTCCTGCTGGGCAGCAGTCTGGTGCTGGACATTGGCCAGACGCTTGATATCGAGGCGATGCGTACACGCCTGGAGGCCAGCGGCTACCGGTATGTCGACACGGTTTACGAGCACGGCGAATTCACAGTACGCGGCAACCTGATCGACCTGTTCCCGATGGGTAGCAAACTGCCGTACCGGATCGACCTGTTCGATGACGAAATCGAAACGCTGCGCACCTTTGATCCTGAAACCCAGCGCTCCATCGATAAAGTCGAGTCGGTTCGTCTTTTGCCTGCACGTGAATTCCCGTTGCAAAAGGAAGAAGTGACCCGCTTCAAAGCCCGGTTTCGCGAGCGCTTTGATGTGGATTTCCGTCGCAGCCCGATCTTTCAGGACCTGAGCAGCGGCATCACACCGGCCGGTATCGAATATTACCTGCCATTGTTCTTTGAAGAGACCTCGACGCTGTTCGACTATCTGCCTCAGGACACTCAGGTGTTTTCCCTGCCGGGCATTGAACAGGCCGCGGAAAACTTCTGGAATGACGTGCGCAACCGTTACGAGGAGCGTCGCGTAGACCCCGAGCGGCCTCTCCTGCCTCCCGCCGAATTGTTCCTGCCTGTGGAAGACTGCTTTGCCCGCCTGAAAAGCTGGCCGCGGGTAGTGGCCAGCCAGCAGGACGTGGACACCGGCGTCGGCCGTGAGCGCTTCCCGGCGCAGTTGCTGCCTGAGCTGGCGATCGAAGCCAAGGCCAGTCAGCCATTGGCCGCCCTGTCGAAATTCATTGAAGAGTTCGACGGCCGCATCCTGTTTACCGCAGAGTCAGCCGGTCGCCGCGAGGTGCTGCTGGAACTGCTCGAACGTCTGAAGCTGCGACCTAAAACGGTCGACAGCTGGAATGACTTCGTTGAGGGCAAGGATCGCCTGTCGATCACCATTGCCCCTCTGGATGACGGCCTGCTGCTCGAACAACCTGCTATCGCCCTGATCGCTGAAAGCCCGCTGTTCGGGCAACGGGTGATGCAGCGTCGGCGTCGTGAGAAACGCACCGACGGTGGCAATAATGACGCCGTCATCAAAAACCTCACCGAACTGCGTGAAGGTGCTCCCGTCGTTCACATCGACCATGGCGTCGGTCGCTATCTGGGGCTGGCGACACTGGAAGTGGAAAATCAGGTCGCGGAGTTCCTGATGCTGGCCTACGCCGAGGACGCCAAGCTGTATGTCCCGGTGGCCAACCTGCACCTGATCGCCCGTTATACCGGCAGCGACGACGCTCTGGCCCCGCTGCACCGACTGGGCTCGGAAACCTGGCAGAAAGCCAAACGCAAAGCCGCCGAACAAGTGCGCGACGTCGCGGCCGAGCTACTGGACATTTATGCCCGCCGCGCAGCCCGGGAAGGCTACGCATTCGCCGACCCCAAAGCCGACTACGCCACGTTCAGCGCGGGCTTTCCGTTTGAAGAAACACCGGACCAACAAACCACGATCGATGCCGTCCGCGCCGACATGCTCGCGCCAAAACCCATGGACAGGCTGGTCTGCGGCGATGTGGGCTTCGGCAAGACCGAAGTGGCCATGCGCGCAGCGTTCATTGCCGTGCATGGTGGTCGTCAGGTGGCGATTCTGGTGCCGACCACCCTGCTCGCCCAGCAGCACTACAACAGCTTCCGCGACCGCTTCGCCGATTGGCCGGTGAGCGTTGAAGTGATGAGTCGCTTCAAGTCCGCCAAGGAAGTCAGTGCCGCGGTCGCGGATCTGGCTGAGGGCAAGATCGACATCGTCATCGGCACGCACAAGCTGCTGCAGGACGACGTGAAGATCAAGAACCTGGGCCTGGTCATCATCGACGAAGAACACCGTTTTGGTGTGCGTCAGAAAGAGCAGCTAAAGGCGTTGCGCAGCGAAGTCGATATTCTGACCCTGACCGCGACACCGATCCCGCGCACGCTGAACATGGCAGTGTCGGGCATGCGCGATCTGTCGATCATCGCCACGCCGCCCGCCCGACGCCTGTCGGTGCGCACCTTCGTCATGGAACAGAACAAGCCGACGGTCAAAGAAGCCTTGCTGCGTGAACTGCTGCGCGGCGGTCAGGTGTACTACCTGCACAACGATGTGAAGACCATCGAAAAATGCGCCGCCGATCTGGCCGAACTGGTGCCGGAAGCGCGTATCGGTATCGGTCACGGGCAAATGCGTGAACGCGACCTCGAACAGGTGATGAGCGACTTCTATCACAAGCGCTTCAACGTTCTGATCGCCTCGACCATTATCGAAACCGGCATCGACGTACCAAGTGCCAACACCATCATTATCGAGCGCGCTGATAAATTCGGTCTGGCGCAACTACACCAATTGCGTGGCCGGGTTGGACGCAGTCACCACCAGGCCTATGCTTACCTGCTGACACCGCCACGCAAGCAAATCACTCCGGATGCAGAAAAGCGTCTGGAGGCCATCGCGAATACTCAGGATCTGGGTGCCGGTTTCGTTCTGGCCACCAACGACCTGGAAATCCGTGGCGCGGGCGAGCTGCTGGGCGACGGCCAGAGCGGGCAGATTCAGGCAGTAGGCTTCACGCTGTACATGGAAATGCTCGAACGTGCGGTGAAATCGATCCGCAAGGGCGAACAACCGAACCTTGATCAGCCACTGGGCGGCGGACCGGAGATCAACCTGCGCGTGCCAGCCCTGATACCGGAAGCCTATTTGCCGGATGTGCATACCCGCCTGATTCTCTACAAGCGCATCGCCAATGCCACTGACGAAGACAGCCTCAAGGATCTTCAAGTGGAAATGATCGATCGCTTCGGCTTGCTCCCCGAGCCAACCAAGCATCTGGTGCGCATTACCCTGCTCAAATTGCAGGCCGAGCAACTGGGCATCAAGAAGGTCGACGCAGGCCCACAAGGCGGGCGCATCGAATTTGCTGCCGACACGCCGGTTGATCCACTGACCCTGATCAAATTGATTCAGGGCCAACCTAACCGCTATAAGTTCGAAGGTGCCACGCTGTTCAAATTCATGGTGCCCATGGAGCGTCCGGAAGAACGCTTTAACACCATTGAAGCGCTGTTCGAGCGCCTGACCTCGAAAACTGCTTGAAGGATTCATCCATGCGTGTGCTTCACTCACTCATCCTGCTGCTGACGCTGATCGCGCCAGCAGCCTTTGCCGATGGCAACTTTCAGGTCGAAATGATCCTGTTCCGCCAGCAAGGCGAACCGGCTGCAACGCGTCAGGTCGCACCCGAGAACTGGGCAGCCAACGCACAGAAGATTGATGCACAGAGTGAGCGCGGCGTTGCCTTGAAGGACCTGGCTGACAAACTCAACGCCAGCGGTACTTATCAGGTATTGCTGCACCGCGCCTGGCAGCAGAGCCTGAGTGCGGAGCCGGGAAAGGTCGCCGTCAGCAGCGGTGAGGAACGGTGGGGACACTTCCCGATTGAAGGCACCTTGAGCATAGGCATTGCACGCTTCACCGATATCGCGGCAGACTTCTGGGTCAACCAGCTTGATGCCCATGGTGTGCTGACCAGCAGCGAACGCCTGAAACAGACCACCCGGGTCAAGAACGGCGAATTGATATATATGGACCACGGAAGTCTGGCCATGCTGGTGAAAGTATCGCCTCTTTAATTATTCAAGTAGCGCAACACGTGCTTCTTTTTCCATTCAAGCATCGCTACGGCGTAGGGCTGTCCTGAACTGTGTCGTCCAATCTTGAAAAGGTCCTCGCTTGGTCGTGGACAGATTTATTTACCAGCAGAACCGTTGAACGGGGGTTTGACTATGCCCACGAAGACCGTATTCAGCTTGAGGAACTCAACCCTGACTCCGCACGTACGACATGCCGAGGCTCAGGTTCGGAAGTCTATACACAGACTTTCAAGTTCAGAGACCCTGACCGCTTCGCCAATGCCCTGATATGCAAATGCACTTGCCCGATGCGCGAGAACTGCAAGCATTGTGTGGCGGCCTTGTTTTATCTTCATGCACCGCAGAACAGCAACGCTTTGGAGGCTGCGCTGGACACCACTCCGTCTGTGCAGCGACCGCGCATCGAAAAAGCGCCAGCCCTGCCCGAACGACTGGTCGATGACATCAAGCCGCAGCCACGCCTGATGCTGGCCAGCGTCGAGTTCAGCGCCTACGAACCGCGTAACGGCCGCATGCAACGGCACATCCAGCATCGCGCCGCCCTTGCCTTCGGCTACGACAAACACTACGCCACCGGCACGGCTAACGTCAGCATCCTGGTCAGCTCTCTGGGCAGCGATCTGGTTAACCAGAAAAGCGACATCATCGAACACCGTGAAACAGAGACCCTGCGTATCCGCCGTCAGGGCGAGCTGGAACGCCAGCAACGCCAGGTTCTGCAGGACATGGGTTTCCGGGTCGCAACGCGGCAAAGCAAAGCGCTGCCGGACACCGCCGGTGATATGTTCGACCTGCCCAACGACAAGGCCTGGCTGCACTTCGTGCTCAACGACTTGCCGCGCCTTGAAGAACAAGGCTGGGAAATCGTTATCACTGACGACTTTGCCTTCGACGTGACGCCCGTGGACGACTGGTACGCGGTCATTGACGAAGAGGCCGAGCGCGACTGGTTCGATCTGGAACTGGGCATCATCGTCAACGGCGAACGCCTGAGCCTGCTTCCGATCCTGATCAACCTGCTGCGCAGTCATCCGGAATTGATGAGCGCGGCCGGGATCGCCAAGCGCGGCGACGACGAACAACTGCTCGTGCAGCTCAATCACTTCACCCAAAATGGCGGTGGGCCGGTGCAGATCGCCCTGCCCTACGGGCGTCTGAAACCGGTACTGGCCACCCTGGGCGATTTTTATTGGCGCGAAGAAGGCAGCAATTCGTTACGGCTGAACACTGCCGACGCCACACGCCTCGGTGAGCTCGATGACTTGCCCCTGAGCTGGCAAGGCGGCGATCGTCTACGCCAGTTCGCGGACCGGCTGGCCAATATCAAGGACGCTCCGGTCGTCGTACCCGAAGGGCTTAACGCCACATTGCGGCCCTACCAGCACGAAGGCCTGAGCTGGATGCAGTCGCTACGTGAACTGGAAGTCGGTGGCGTGCTGGCCGATGACATGGGTCTGGGTAAAACCCTGCAGACCCTGGCACACCTGCTCATGGAGAAACAGGCCGGCCGCCTGGATCGTCCGGCGCTGGCCGTGATGCCCACCAGCCTGATTCCCAACTGGCTGGACGAGGCCGAGAACTTCACGCCGCAATTGCGGGTACTGGCGCTGTATGGTGCCAATCGCCACGCCGACTTCGAAAACCTGAATCAGTATGACTTGATTCTGACGACTTATGCCCTGCTACCTCGTGACGAAGAAGTGTTGGCGAAGCTGCAGTTGCACACGCTGATCCTTGATGAAGCGCAATACATCAAGAATCCCAACAGCAAAGCCGCCCAGGCCGCTCGCAGCCTGAATGCCCGACAACGTCTGTGCCTCAGTGGTACACCTTTGGAAAATCATCTGGGCGAACTGTGGTCGCTGTTCCACTTCCTGATGCCGGGCTGGCTGGGCAGCAGCAAGGAATTCAACAGCAACTACCGCAATCCTATCGAGAAGCACGGCAACATGGAGCGCCTGCAGCATTTGAACGCGCGGATCAAACCTTTCCTGCTGCGTCGAACCAAAGAACAGGTCGCCACCGAGCTGCCGCCCAAGACCGAGATCATCCATTGGGTCGAACTTAACGAAGCCCAGCGCGATGTATACGAAACTGTTCGCCTGGCCATGGACAAGAAAGTCCGCGACGAGATCACCCGCAAAGGTGTAGCGCGCAGTCAGATCATCATCCTTGAGGCGTTGCTCAAGCTGCGTCAGGTGTGTTGCGACTTGCGTCTGGTCAACAGCGCCCCGGCCAACCCGCGTCAGGGCCACTCCGCCAAACTGCAAAGCCTGATGGAGATGTTCGAAGAGCTGCTGGCCGAAGGCAGGAAGATCCTGCTGTTTTCGCAGTTCACCTCGATGCTGACCCTGATCGAAGCCGAACTGAAGCAGCGCGGCATTGAATACGCCCTGCTTACCGGATCGACCCGAGACCGACGCACGCCCGTGCAAGCGTTCCAGGCGGGCAAGCTGCCGATCTTTCTGATCAGCCTGAAAGCAGGCGGCACCGGTCTTAACCTGACAGCAGCCGACACCGTGATCCATTACGATCCATGGTGGAATCCGGCAGCAGAAAATCAGGCCACCGACCGTGCTTATCGCATTGGCCAGGACAAACCGGTATTCGTCTACAAGATGATTGCCCGAGGCACCGTGGAAGAGAAGATCCAGCGCCTGCAGCAAGAAAAATCAGCACTCGCAGCCGGGGTGCTGGATGGCCGGGTGACGGGCGACTGGAAGCTGCAAAGCGAAGACATTGCCGCCCTGTTTGCGCCATTGCCGGCGCAGACCAGGAAAGACAAGAAGTAAGGGCATTACGCCCCTGTAGGAGCTGCCGAAGACTGCGAAGGCGGTGTGTCAGACAAGACCGCCTTCGCAGCCTTCGGCAGCTCCTACAGGGATCGCCGATATTTGTGGGAGCCGGGCTTGCCCGCGATTCAAACACTGCGGTTTATCGTGAATATAGAGTCATCGTTCTTCGCGAGCCAGCTCGGCTCCTACACAGTAAACCTTGTCAAACCGCACCCAGCACCCGTGCGAGTGTCGCCTTCACTTTCCCCATCCCGTCATGCAAGGCCTGTTCGATTTCAGCCATGGTGATAACAGCGGACGACTTGCCCGCGGCCGGATTGACCACCAGCGCCAGGCAGGCATATTCCAGTTCCAGCTCACGAGCCAGCGCAGCTTCCGGCATGCCGGTCATTCCCACGATGTCGCAGCCATCACGCTCAAGGCGGATGATCTCGGCGACAGTTTCAAGCCGTGGCCCCTGAGTGCAGGCATAAACGCCCCGCTCGCTGAATTCACAGCCCTCAGCCGCCAGCGCCGCAATCAGACGTCCGCGCAGCGCTTCGCTGTAGGGGTAGCTGAAATCGATGTGGGTCACTTGCTCCAGATCATCAGCAAAGAACGTGTGCTGACGACCACTGGTGTAATCGATCAGGTCATGGGGCACGCAAAAATGCCCGGTGCCCATGGCCGGATGAATCCCGCCCACCGCGTTGACCGCCAGAATGGCCTCGGCACCGGCGTGCTTCAGGGCCCAGATATTGGCGCGATAATTCACCTGATGGGGCGGGAAGCGATGTGGATGGCCGTGACGCGCCAGAAACATCACTTCGCGACCGGCATAATCACCGATCTGAATCTCGCCGGAAGGAACGCCGTAGGGTGTATTCACCGGCAAAGACTGACGAATGCTCAAGCCCTCGAGCTGAGTCAGCCCGGTACCACCGATAATCGCGTAAACAGTCATGAGAAATCCTTAGTCGATCAATTGCGCGGTGCGCAAGGCTTCAAGCGCGGCAAGCCAGCGCGGGTGTTGACGATACTCGGTGCTGGCAAAAGCCTGACCGCGCATCCTGGCGATACGGGACGACGGCTTGACCTTGAGCCGCTGTGCAGCAGTCAACGCCAGTTCTGCGGCCGCTCGGTCATTACAGACCAGCCCCATGTCACAACCAGCGCTCAATGCGGCTTCAATACGACTGGCAGCATCGCCAACCACATGGGCACCCGCCATGGACAGGTCATCGCTGAAAATCACGCCGTCGAACTTCAACTCACCGCGCAAAATCTCCTGCAACCAGCGCCGGGAAAAACCAGCGGGTTGGGGATCGACCTGCGGATAAATCACATGCGCAGGCATCACTGCCGCCAGTTGCTGGCTCAGCCGGGCAAACGGCACCAGATCATTGGCGCGGATCTGCTCAAGACTGCGCTCGTCGTTGGGTATCGCCACGTGGGAGTCAGCTTCAGCCCAGCCATGCCCTGGAAAATGCTTGCCGGTGGCGGCCATGCCAGCGGCATTCATGCCCCGAATGAAAGCGCCTGCCAACAACGCTGCTCGTTCGGGGTCACCCTCGAAAGCGCGGGTACCGACAACAGCGCTACGCTGGTAGTCCAGATCAAGCACAGGCGCAAAACTCAGGTCCAGGCCTACCGCCAGAACTTCCGTCGCCATCAGCCAGCCGCAGTGCTCAGCCAGCGCCTCGGCATTGGGCTGGTCAGCAATCGAACGCATGGCAGGCAGTCGCACAAAACCCTGACGCAAGCGCTGCACGCGACCGCCCTCCTGGTCCACTGCCAACAGTAAATCAGGCCGTACCGCACGAATCGCCGCACTCAGCTCACGAACCTGGCGAGGGTGCTCGATGTTGCGGGCAAAAATGATCAGGCCGCCCACTTCGGGCTGACGCAGAAACTGGCGATCCTCGGCGGTCAACCAGGTGCCCGCGACATCCACCATTAAAGAGCCTTGCAGGCCAGAACTCATAAAAAAACACCATTGCCGATATCCAGTCCGGGCAATGGTGCTTGATCATCGAGCCTGGCGCAATGCGCGAACAGTCAGGCCTTGGCGGTACTGGGGATAGCAGAGCTGCTTTTGGTGCGCGGCTTGAGTTGCGCAGCAATCATTGCGGCGTCGGTCACGCCGGTTTCAGCACGCATGCCAGCGGCCAGAAACGGCACCATCAGGCGCATGACCTGCTCAATCGAGGTGTTGACGCCGAAGTCGGTTTCGGCAATTGCCCGTAGCGCCTTGATGCCGGACATGCTGAACGCCGCAGCACCGAGCATGAAATGCACACGCCAGAACAGCTCAATGGGAGGTATGCGAGGTGCAGCCTCGTTGACCAGCACCATGTAGCGGCGGAAAACCTTGCCGTACATGTCTTCCAGGTAACGACGCAAGTGGCCCTGGCTCTGGCTGAACGCCAGACCAAGCAGACGCATGAAGATCGACAGATCATTATTGCTGCGTGGCTGCACCACGAGGGCTTGTTCGACAAGCATCTCCAGCAACTCTTCCAGCGTCGGCTTTTGATCAGGCCTGGCCTGACGGCGCTCCAGCTCACGGTCAAGGCTGATACAGAAAGGCCCGAGGAAGCGCGAGAACACAGCCTGAATCAGCGCCTTCTTGGAGCCGAAGTGGTAGTTGACCGCCGCGAGGTTGACCGACGCCTTGCTGGTAATCAACCGTAGCGACGTCTCTGCGAAGCCTTTCTCCGCGAACAACTGCTCGGCAGCATCAAGAATGCGTTCAACTGTTTCCGACTGGGCCATGGTTCTCTGCCTGACAAACACTTGTTTGAAACATACGTTTCAGATTATGTATCTGTCAAGTCCGCGATACTCCATGGGCCGACAGGGGCGTATTTAACCATATAAACCGCGGGCTGTAGCCACCCACTTGGTCCGCCCTGGCGCGCCGCCCCCGGAGCTCGAAAACAAGTCTGAGAAAAGGACGATTGCCAACTCGCTCGCACTGTATATAATCCCAGTCACTGTATAAAAAGACAGAGCGATCAACATGATTAAACTGACGCCACGCCAAGCTGAAATTCTGGGATTCATCAAGCGCTGTCTTGAAGACAACGGCTACCCGCCTACCCGTGCGGAGATCGCTCAGGAACTGGGTTTCAAATCGCCCAACGCCGCAGAAGAACATTTGAAAGCCCTCGCTCGCAAGGGCGCTATCGAGATGACGCCGGGCGCTTCCCGGGGCATTCGCATCCCAGGCTTTGAAGCAAAGCCCGAAGAAAGTGGTTTGCCCATCATCGGTCGCGTCGCTGCAGGTGCGCCGATACTGGCTCAGCAACACATTGAAGAATCCTGCAACATCAACCCTGCATTTTTTCACCCAAGTGCCGATTACCTGTTAAGGGTGCAAGGCATGAGCATGAAAGATGTCGGCATTTTTGATGGCGATCTACTCGCCGTGCACACCACCCGTGAGGCCCGCAACGGCCAGATCGTGGTAGCGCGCATTGGCGACGAAGTGACGGTCAAGCGATTCAAGCGTGAAGGCAGCAAAGTCTGGCTGATTGCCGAAAACCCGGACTTCGCGCCCATCGAAGTGAATCTCAAGGATCAGGAACTGGTTATCGAAGGTTTGAGCGTCGGCGTTATCCGTCGCTAAGGAGACATCATGCAGTTCGTCCAGGCCCCGCAATCACAACTTCCGCTGTTTGAAGCATTCCTCGCGCAGCCTATTGCGCCCATGCTCAAAGAAGCCGCAGTACCGTCATGGAACAATGAACCTGAAGTCTTCAGTGAGCTGTCATTGCGTGGTGCCGCTGGAAACTGCCTGAGTCTACTGGCGCCAATCCTGCGTGAACTGAGCGAAGAGTCCAACGCTCGATGGCTGACCCTGATCGCACCACCGTCCAGCCTTACCCAAAGCTGGCTGCGTGATGCAGGACTCAACCGCGAACGGATCTTGTTGCTGCAGCCACGCGGGACGCAAAGCGCATTTGAACTGACGCGCGAGGCACTTCGCCTCGGCCGCAGCCACACGGTTGTCAGCTGGATCAATCCGCTCGGTACAGGACTGCGTCAACAACTGATCAGCGCGGCAAAAATGGGTGATGCACAGAGCCTCAACATTCGTCTGGGCTAGGTATTACGGGCGAAGTCAGCTTCAGTGAAGGACTCGCGGGCCGGTATCTTTTTCCAGCTCGCCTTCAGCAAGACGACCCGCCATCTGTACACCAACACTCAACATTGCCTTGGCGATTTCGACGTGTTGCCCTTGCAGGAACTCTTTGGCATCAGCGGAGAAATCCAACGTCACCAACGACCCCTCATCATCGGCACGACGCAGTTCTATACGGCCGTCAGGCAGTTCCACAATTTCAAGAAACGATGTTGGCATCAGGGCAGTACTCCACGAAAGGCCGACATTGTAGCAGCCTGTCGACCCAGCCCCTAGGGTCTGTTCCCGTTTTATGACAAGCCGTACTGCCGGAGCTGTTTGCAGTAGCCGGCTTGAAAACCGAAGGCATTGAGCCATCCATCACGGCACTTCAGCACTCGCTGAGGCCTTCGCGGAAGCGAATCGCCAGCCCTTTGAGCTGTTGGCGCCAGCTTTCCAGTTCTTCGCGGGTCAGCTCAACCTCAGGCTCTTCATCGAGGTTGACCGCCACAATCAATGGCTGTGTTACATCGCCTTTCATTTTTTTCGGCGCACGCGGCGGTTCGAACAAGGCGTTGTACGCTGCCAGCAACTGAGCCAGCCAGGTTTCCCGGTGTTGAGCCAACTCGACCAGTTCGGCCATTTCCGGAATCGCCAGGGCATCCAGCACTTCCTGATTGAGCAGCATCTCGGCACGTGGCGCATTGGCTTGCGGCAGACGATAGTAACCGGCGATCTCGTGACACAAACCCAGCAAAGCGCCATACAGATGGAACAACGCCGACTCGCGCTCCGCCTGCAACAGCGCCTGAGCGTTCATGGCACGGCCTTCCTGCGCCTTGCCCATGGACTCCAGAGCGAGACCGGCGAAATAAATCTTTTGATTGGTGCGGGTATACAGTTCGTGCGCCATGGCGGCAGTCTCCGTAGCGATGAGCAAGACCTGAAGCCAGGCCTTGTCAAATTAGCTCAATTAAATGCTTCCTGGTAGGAGCGAACTTGTTCGCGAAGCGGTGTATCAGCCACAACGGCTCGCGAACAAGTTCGCTCCTACCGGAGTTTCACCCAGCCAAAACAACAAAACCCTCGGCACGACCAGCATACCGAGGGCTTTGTGTTCAGTCAGGCGTTAAATCAACGCTTGTCTTCGACCTTCCAGGCCTTGCCGTCGTAGAACGCTTTCCAGCCGGTTGGCTTTCCTTCCACTTCAGTCTGAACGTACTGCTCTTTCGTCTTGCGGCTGTAGCGGATCACTGTTGGGCGTCCGTCCGGATCTTTTTTCGGTGCATCACACAGGAAGTGATACTTCGGATCGATCTCGTCCTTGTGCGGTGCAATCTCCATGACCAGCGGCGCGCGGGTTTCACGATTTTTCGGGAACTGACTGGCCGCGAGGAACAACCCGGATGCGCCGTCACGCAGAATGTACGTATCGTCGACCTTATCGCACTTGAGCTCAGGCATCTTCACCGGATCCATCTTCGGTGGAGCTGCGTCGCCGCTCTTGAGCAGCTTGCGAGTGTTCTTGCAGTCAGGATTGGTACAACCAAAGAACTTGCCGAAGCGGCCCGTCTTGAGCTGCATCTCACTACCGCACTTGTCACACTCCAGGCTTGGACCTTCGTAACCCTTGATCCGGTAGTTGCCCTCTTCCACTTCAAAGCCAACGCAATCCGGGTTGTTACCGCAGATGTGCAGCTTGCGCTTCTCATCCAGCAGGTAAGCATCCATTGCCGTGCTGCAGATATGGCAGCGATGCTTGCCGCGCAGGACACGGGACTCGGATTCACCTTCGTCGTCTTCGGCGATTTCATCGCCCGGCGTCAGGTTGACGGTAGCCTTGCAACGTTCTTTCGGTGGCAGGCTGTAACCCGAGCAACCAAGGAACACACCGGTAGATGCAGTACGAATCTGCATCGGGCGGCCGCACACCTTGCACGGAATATCAGTCATCACCGGTTCGTTGGAACGCATTCCGCTGTCCGGCGCTTCAGCCACTTCGAGTTTCTTGCGGAAATCACCGTAGAACTCGTCGAGCACGTTTTTCCAGTCACGTTCGCCTTGGGCAACGTCATCGAGATTTTCTTCCATACCGGCCGTGAAGCCATAGTCCATCAGGTTGGAAAAGCTCTCGGACAGCCGCTCGGTAACGATATCGCCCATTTTTTCGGAGTAGAAACGGCGATTGTGCAGCGCTACATAACCACGATCCTGAATGGTCGAGATGATTGCCGCATAAGTCGACGGACGACCGATGCCACGTTTTTCCATCTCTTTTACCAGGCTCGCTTCCGAGTAACGCGCAGGCGGCTTGGTGAAGTGCTGGCTCGGGTCGAGCTTGATCAGCTTCAGGGTTTCGCCCTGAGCCATGTCCGGCAATACGTCGTCATCGCCCGGCTTGGTCATCTGCGGCAAGGCACGGGTGTAACCGTCAAACTTGAGGATACGACCCTTTGCACGCAACTCGAAGGTCCCGGCCGCGACACTGACAGTAGTCGACAGGTATTGCGCCGGAGGCATCTGGCATGCAACGAACTGGCGCCAGATCAGCTCATACAGGCGCTCAGCATCGCGCTCCATGCCGCTCAGCTTGCTCGGATGCGTGTTCACGTCAGAAGGACGAATCGCTTCGTGAGCCTCTTGTGCGCCTTCCTTGCTGCTGTAGACGTTTGGCGATTCCGGCAGGTACTTCTTGCCGAACTCGGCTTCGATGTAATCGCGCGCCATGCTTACCGCGTCAGCGGACAAGTTGGTCGAGTCGGTACGCATGTAAGTGATGTAACCCGCTTCGTACAGACGCTGGGCCATCATCATGGTTTTCTTCACGCCGAAGCCCAGGCGGTTACTGGCAGCCTGCTGCAGGGTCGAGGTGATGAAAGGCGCCGAAGGCTTGCTGCTGGTCGGCTTGTCTTCACGCTTGGCGATGCTGTAGCTGGAAGCCTTGAGCTTTTCCAGCGCCGCCATGGCTTGAGCTTCGTTGAGCGGCTTGAAGGCTTCGCCGTTCTCCCGGGCAACTTCGAAACGCACGTTGGCGCCCTTGGCAGTGCCCAGGTCAGCGTGCACTTCCCAATACTCTTCAGGGTTGAACGCCCGGATTTCCCGCTCACGCTCCACTACCAGCTTTACGGCAACCGACTGCACACGACCGGCGGACAGGCCACGAGCAATCTTCTGCCACAGCAGCGGCGACACCATGTAACCCACGACCCGGTCGAGGAAGCGGCGTGCCTGCTGAGCGTTGACGCGGGCGATATCCAGCTCGCCCGGCTTGGAGAACGCTTCCTGAATGGCTTTCTTGGTGATCTCGTTGAACACCACGCGCTTGTAGCGGCTGTCATCCCCACCAATGGCTTCGCGCAGGTGCCAGGCAATGGCTTCCCCCTCGCGGTCCAAGTCCGTCGCGAGATAGATGGTGTCAGCATCCTTGGCGAGCCGACGCAGCTCTTCGATCACCTTCTCTTTACCGGGAAGGATTTCGTACTTGGCTTTCCAGCCATGATCCGGATCGACGCCCATGCGGGCGACCAGCTGCTTCTTCGCCTTCTCTTTAGGCGTGAGCACCGGCCCTTCGCCAACCGCGGCCTTGCCACGTTTGACGGGTTCTTTACTGGCGCTAGCCGAACCGCTGGTGGGCAGGTCTCGGATATGGCCGATACTCGACTTCACCACGTACTGGTTGCCCAAATACTTGTTGATGGTCTTGGCCTTAGCCGGGGATTCCACGATGACCAGCGATTTGCCCATGGATCAGAAAATTCCTGAATACTGAAAATGAAAGACGGTTGGAACCTGTCAGGGCCCCGCTATATATAGTGGCTACAAGAGGAGGTCAAGCACGGGATAGTGATCGAACTCGCCTCACGGCCTGGAAAAGAGACTCGGTTCGACTTGAACCAAAGCAAAGCGCGGGACCTGCTCGCCGTCAACCTCGACGGACTCGAGAAACATGCTCAGCGGCCGCACCCACATCCCGAAATCGCCGTACAGCGCTTGGTAAAACACCACTTCTTCTTCGGTTTCGGAGTGCCTGGCAACACTGAATACGCGGTACTCGGGGCCTTTGTAATGGCGATAGAGACCTGGCTGTAAATTCATGTTGCTGTCCTCGCGAAAAAAACTGAAAAACTTTTCTGGAATGGCTTATACAAAAATACAAAAGCCGGGGCACCTGGCCCCGGCTCGCATCAAACAAACGCGTCAGACGCGTTCGAAGACGGTAGCGATACCCTGCCCCAAACCGATGCACATTGTTGCAACACCGAGATTGGCGCCATTTTGCTTCATGACATTGAGCAAAGTGCCGGAAATACGAGCGCCGGAGCAACCAAACGGGTGACCCAGGGCGATCGCGCCGCCGTGCAGGTTAACCTTCTCATCCATCTTGTCGAGCACTTTCAAATCTTTCAGCACTGGCAAGGCCTGTGCAGCGAAAGCTTCGTTGAGCTCGAAGACGTTGATATCAGCGATGCTCAGACCCGCGCGTTTCAAGGCTTTCTGCGTCGCCGGAACAGGACCATAACCCATAATTGCCGGATCCACACCTGCCACGGCCATGGAACGGATCACCGCCAATGGCTGAATACCAAGGTCCTGAGCGCGCTGGGCGGACATCACGATCATGCACGAAGCACCGTCGGTGATTTGCGAAGATGTGCCCGCCGTCACAGTACCGCCTTTCGGGTTGAAGGCTGGCTTCAAGGCCGCGAGGCTTTCCAGGGTTGTCTCGGGGCGAATCGTTTCGTCATAGTCGAAGACCTTGAGGAAACCGTTCTCGTCATACCCTTGCATCGGGATGATCTCGTCCTTGAACTTGCCTTCCAGCGTGGCCTTGTGGGCCAATCGGTGGGAACGCACGCCAAAGGCATCCTGCTGCTCACGGGTAATGCCATGCATTTTGCCAAGCATTTCTGCGGTCAGACCCATCATGCCCGATGCCTTGGCGGCATACAGAGACATGTGCGGGTTTGGATCAACGCCGTGCATCATGCCAACGTGCCCCATGTGCTCAACGCCGCCGACCACGAACACATCACCGTTACCGGTCATGATCGCTTGCGCGGCAGTGTGCAGCGCACTCATCGAGGAACCACACAGACGACTGACCGTCTGCGCCGCTGACGTGTGTGGGATCTGTGTCAGCAACGACGCCATACGCGCGATGTTCCAGCCCTGCTCCAGGGTCTGGTTGACGCAGCCCCAGATCACGTCTTCAACTTCGGCAGGATCAACCTTGTTGTTGCGCTCAAGCAGCTTGCTGATCAAATGCGCGGACATATCTTCAGCACGGGTATTGCGGTGCATGCCACCCTTGGAGCGGCCCATGGGTGTGCGACCGAAGTCGACAATCACCACATCTCTTGGATTCAAACTCATACATTCACTCCTGAAAGACGCTTGACCGAAGCTCTCAACCGAAGAAGCTCTGGCCGTTTTTGGCCATCTCACGCAGCTTCGCGGTCGGGTGGTATAAAGCGCCCAAATCAGCATATTGATCGGCCAGGGCAACGAATTCAGCGACACCAATAGAGTCGATGTAGCGCAACGCACCGCCACGGAACGGAGGGAAACCGATGCCGTAGATCAAGCCCATATCAGCTTCAGCGGCCGTTTCGACGATACCGTCTTCCAGGCAGCGTACGGTTTCCAGACACAACGGGATCATCATCCAGTTGATGATGTCTTCGTCGGACACTTCACGCTGTTCGTAGATGATCGGCTTGAGGACTTCGAGCACAGCAGAGTCGGTGACTTTCTTCGGCTTGCCCTTCTTGTCGGTCTCATAAGCGTAGAAACCTTTGCCGTTCTTCTGGCCCAGGCGCTTCGCTTCATAAAGCGCGTCAATAGCAGAGCGACGGTCGTCCTTCATGCGATCCGGGAAGCCTTCGGCCATGACGTCGCGACCGTGGTGGCCGGTGTCGATGCCGACCACGTCCATCAGGTACGCCGGGCCCATAGGCCAGCCGAATTTCTCCATGATCTTGTCGATGCGCACAAAGTCCACACCGGCACTGATCAGTCGGGCGAAACCGCCGAAGTACGGGAACAGCACGCGGTTGACCAGGAAGCCAGGGCAGTCGTTGACCACGATCGGGTTCTTGCCCATTTTCTTGGCGTAGGCCACGGTGGTGGCAACTGCCAGCTCACTGGACTTCTCGCCACGAATGACTTCAACCAGTGGCATCATGTGCACCGGGTTGAAGAAGTGCATGCCGACGAAGTTTTCCGGACGTTTGAGGGCTTTCGCCAGCAAGCTGATGGAGATCGTTGAGGTATTGGAAGCCAGAATAGTGTCTTCGCCCACTTGAGCTTCGACTTCAGCCAATACCGCCTGCTTGACCTTCGGATTCTCGACAACGGCTTCGACCACCAGGTCGACGTTGCCGAAATCGCCGTAGGACAGCGTCGGACGAATCGCATTGAGCGCTTCGGCCATTTTGGCAGCAGTCAAACGGCCTTTTTCAACACGGTTGCCCAAGAGTTTCGAGGCTTCGTTCAGACCCAACTGAATGGCGTCTTCACGAATGTCCTTCATCAGGATCGGCGTACCTTTGGAAGCTGACTGATAGGCAATGCCGCCGCCCATGATGCCTGCGCCCAGCACTGCAGCCTGTTTCACGTCTCTGGCGGCTTCATCGTAAACCTTGGCTTTGCGCTTCAGTTCCTGATCATTCAGGAACAGGCCGATCAGACTCTGTGCCGCAGAGGTCTTGGCCATTTTGACAAAACCGGCAGCTTCGATTTCCAGCGCCTTGTCGCGACCGAAGTTCGCAGCTTTCTGGATCGTCTTGATCGCTTCGACCGGGGCTGGATAGTTCGGGCCAGCCTGACCGGCGACGAACCCCTTGGCGGTTTCGAACGCCATCATTTGCTCGATGGCGTTGAGCTTGAGTTTTTCCAGTTTTGGCTGGCGCTTGGCCTTGTAATCAAACTCACCGGAAATAGCGCGCTTGATCAGGTCCAGCGCAGCTTCCTGAAGTTTTTCAGGAGCGACTACAGCATCGACTGCACCGACTTTCAGGGCGTCTTCGGCGCGATTTTCCTTGCCGGAAGCAATCCACTCGATAGCGTTGTCGGCGCCTACGATACGTGGCAGACGCACGGTACCGCCAAAACCAGGGTAGAGACCCAGTTTGACTTCAGGCAGGCCGATTTTGGCGCTGCTGGACATTACCCGGTAGTCCGCGGCGAGACACATTTCCAGACCGCCACCCAGCGCGATACCGTTGATGGCCACCACGGTAGGTACACCAAGGTCTTCGAAATCGCTGAAAATCCGGTTGGCTTCCAGATTGCCCGCCAGCAGCTCTGCATCCGGCAGCTTGAAGTTGTCGACGAACTCAGTGATGTCGGCACCGACGATGAAGACGTCCTTGCCGCTGGTGACAATCACGCCCTTGATGGAGCCATCAGCCTTGATGGTATCCACGGCCTGACGAAGGTCGTTGAGGGTGAGACGGTTGAACTTGTTGACGGACTCACCCTTGAGGTCGAAATTCAATTCGACGATGCCGCTCTCAAGAGCCTTAACCGTGATGGCTTTACCTTCGTAAATCATCAACTGATCTCCACGATATGGAAGCTGAACAATACACACCGGACGCTGAAATCTGGCGCGGCTACGACGTTATCGTCGTTGAAACGCCAAATCTTCAGGCACACCCGTCGATGCGGTAGCCGGGATCTGTAAGAACTGTCTTACTACCAAACGCTCAATTCATACGCCCGTTTGATTTGGGTGCGCCTACCTTCATGCAAATCCTGCGGTTTGTCAATTCGACGAATCACCGACAAATGCGGGTCATCCCCTAAAGCATCGCACGCTCAGGAGCTCTCGAGCCCAGCGTGATCAGCCTCTATTCACTGTGTTTATCGGCAAAAAGTGAACACCTGCGAATGCAGGTTTTTGCACCACATAGGGTCACGCATAAAAATAAATACAAGAAAGCGCGACAAATGAGAGCAAAGCGTCTACATTCAGCGCACGACAGCACGATGTGAAGTTTTCCATATCCGTCGAGGCTTTCGTCACCCGCTTTGGGCATTGCACCGCAAAGCGCCACAGAATTACCGGCCTGCCTGGCCAACCCGAGCCCGATGTTGTTATCGGGCTTTTTAATGCCTGAAATTTGATGCTGTGAACGCTATGCCAGCGCTTTCAGCACTGCAGCAATACGCTGCAACACCTCTGCTTCGCCCTTCTCGCCCCAATACAAGGTGATCATCTGCTGGTCCGCTTCGACCTTGTAGACGTCCGCCGGCAGGGTATTAAAGTGCGCCAGTAACGCAGCGTCCTCGCAAGGCTCACGCCACTGATTGAGCCAGACGCCGGGCTCTGCCTGCCAGTAAGCCCAAACGGAAGGTTTGCTGCCGCGTCGGGGCCGATGGTATTGAGCGCAGGGGCTTGGCGGCTCTTTGGCCAGCCAGTGCGGCCAGTCCTGAGCCGACAACTGCATCGCAAGCCCCATCCGCCGTGCCTCCATCCGTAGGGCCATTCTGCCGCCCTGCTGACGGGACGGTCGCAGCCAGACCAAAGGGCTGAGCATTACGCCAACGATTGACAGAATTATCCAGAACGTCATATTGCTTGCTGCCTTTTTATCCGCTTACCCAAAGATGAAAATAATGGCCTGCCCAGATTGGGCTGAAAGAGCCATACTGAACGCATCGCAACCTTAAGGAGGACTTCCTCATGAAATATGAACACGTTCTGGTCGCCGTTGACCTGACTGACGAGTGCAACCCTGTCCTTTCCCGCGGTCGCGAAATTGCCGAGCGCAACGGGGCCAAATTGTCGCTGGTTCATATCGTCGAACCCATGGCCATGGCCTTTGGGGGCGACGTGCCGATGGATCTTTCGCAACTTCAGCAGCAGCAGTTTGATCAAGCCAAGGAGAAGCTTGCTGCACTGAAGTCTCAGTATCCAGATACTCACATTGGTGAAGCACATCTGGTCTATGGCCAGCCTCGCCAGGAAATCCACGAGTTGGCGATCAAGGAAAAATGCGACCTGATCGTCGTGGGCAGTCATGGCCGTCATGGCCTGGCCTTGTTGCTTGGCTCAACAGCTAACGACGTACTGCATGGCGCACCCTGTGATGTACTCGCAGTTCGCCTGAAAAAGGCGGAGTGATTCAACAACAGGATTAGTAAGCGCACTCCCGGTCCGTGGCGCGATGCTGTCTTCTGGCGGACATTGGACCTGTAGGAGCTGCCGAAGGCTGCGATGGCGGTGTGTCATGTTGAACGCTTCGCAGCCTTCGGCAGCTCCTACGGAGAGCGCATATCAATTCAGTGGCTCGCCACACAATAAAAAGCCCGGATCACTGATCCGGGCTTTTTATTGGCCTTGAGTATCAGGCGTCCAGCTCGGCCCATCGCTCCAGCAAACCGTCCAGTTCAGCCTGACGGTTTTCCAGTTGTGCCAGTACTGCAGCCGTTTGCTCCGCAGGACGCTGATAGAAGCCAGGCTCGGCCATTTCAGCAGTCAGGGCAGCGATTTGCGACTCGACTTCATCGATCTGCTCAGGCAGTGCTTCCAGCTCACGCTGCAGCTTGTAGCTGAGTTTCTTCTTGGCGCTCGCCACCGGCATTTCCTTGGCTTCAACCGGCGCAGCCTCTACCACTGCGGTGGCCAGTTCGGCCTTGCCCGACTTGGAGTCAGTCACACCAAGCAGTTTTGGCGAGCCGCCCTGACGCAGCCAGTCCTGATAACCACCCACGTATTCGCGGACCTTGCCTTCACCTTCGAATACCAGGGTGCTGGTCACGACGTTGTCGAGGAATGCCCGGTCGTGACTGACCATCAGCACTGTGCCCTTGAAGGTCAACAGCACCTCTTCAAGCAACTCCAGGGTTTCCACGTCCAGGTCGTTCGTCGGTTCATCGAGAACCAGCAGGTTGGCTGGCTTGCTGAACAGCTTGGCTAGCAGCAGACGAGCACGCTCACCGCCTGACAACGCCTTGACCGGCGTACGGGCACGTTGCGGGCTAAACAGGAAGTCGCCCAAATAGCTCAGCACGTGACGACTCTGACCATCGATATCAATGAAATCGCGACCTTCAGCGACGTTATCGATCACGGTTTTCTCGAGGTCCAACTGGTGACGCAACTGGTCGAAGTAAGCCACGTCCAGACGCGTGCCGACATCTACCGAGCCGCTGGTTGGCTGCAGGTTGTCGAGCATCAGCTTGAGCAGCGTGGTCTTGCCGGTACCGTTGGCACCCAGCAGACCGATGCGGTCTTCGCGCTGCAGGACCATGGAGAAGTCCTTGATCAGCATAGGGCCACCCGGGTGGGCAAAGCTGACGTTGTCCAGAACCATGACCTGTTTGCCGGACTTGTCGGCCGTATCCAACTGGATATTCGCCTTGCCGGTACGCTCGCGACGGTCGCTGCGCTCAACGCGCAACGCCTTGAGTGCACGCACACGACCTTCGTTACGGGTACGACGGGCCTTGATGCCCTGACGGATCCAGACTTCTTCCTGGGCAAGCCGCTTGTCGAACAGCGCGTTGGCCGTTTCTTCTGCCGCCAGCACGGCTTCCTTGTGAACCAGGAAGCTGGCGTAGTCGCCGTTCCAGTCGATCAGACCGCCACGGTCCAGCTCGAGGATGCGCGTTGCGAGGTTTTGCAGGAAAGAACGGTCGTGCGTAATAAACAGCACGGCGCCCTGAAATTCCTTGAGGGCGTCTTCCAGCCAGGCAATCGCACCGATGTCCAGGTGGTTGGTTGGCTCGTCGAGCAGCAACAGATCCGGTTCGGAAACCAGCGCCTGGGCCAGCAAGACACGACGACGCCAGCCACCGGACAACTCGGCAAGAGTCTTGTCGGCGGGCAATTGCAGGCGGCTCAGGGTGCTGTCGACCAGTTGCTGCAAGCGCCAGCCATCGCGGGCTTCAAGGTCTTGCTGAACATGCATCAGCTTGTTCAGGTCTTCCTCGGTAACGCAGTTCTGCGCAAGGTGGTGATACTCGGCCAGCAAGGCGCCCACACCGTCCAGACCTTCAGCAACCACGTCGAACACTGTCCGGTCGTCGGCTACTGGCAATTCCTGAGGCAATTCACCGATTTTCAGGCCCGGCGCGCGCCAGACTGCGCCGTCATCAGGCTTTTGTACGCCCTTGACCAGCTTCAACATGCTGGACTTGCCAGTACCGTTACGACCGATGATGCACACCCGCTCACCACGGGCGATCTGCCAGGATACCTTGTCCAACAACGGCATAGCGCCGAACGCAAGGGACACATCGCTGAATTTGAGCAGGGTCATGAGCTTCTCCAAAAACCGGGGGCGCATTCTACCTGAGATAGAAGCCATATGTCGGGTTTCAATGACAAGCGCGCTGTCTGGAATGCGCAACAACGCACCTTGAGTCGTCCTCATTTGTTTCCAGTTGCGAACCCTCGGTCCGCAACGCTTTCAACCGGAGCTGGCAAAAGGCTAAGCTAGCGATACTTTTCACGATTCATCTGCTCGGAAGTCTCATGCGCAGTCGCTTGTTCAGCCTTTTTTCCTGCATGCTCCTCTCTGCTACTGCGGCTCAAACTGTCTACGCCGCAGATATCAATCAACAGCGTCAATATTACGATGTGGCCAAAAGCGCATTGGCCAAGGGCGATACCGGCCCCTATCGGGCCTATGCCGCAGCACTTGCGGATTATCCGCTGGAGCCCTATCTGGCTTACGACGAGCTCACTGCCCGCCTGAAGACTGCGAGCAATCCGGAAATCGAGAAGTTTCTCGCCGAGCACGGCGACCTGCCGCAAGCCAACTGGATGAAGTTGCGCTGGTTGCGCTGGCTTGCCGAACGAGGCGACTGGGCAACCTTCGTCAAGTATTACGACCCGAAGATGAACTTCGTGGAACTCGACTGCCTGTATGGCCAGTACTTGCTGGGGCATGGCAAAAAGGCCGAGGGTTACGCCAGCGCCGAAAAGCTCTGGATGACAGGCAAAAGTTTGCCCGCTGCGTGTGACGGTTTCTTTGCCCAATGGGCCGCAGACGGCCAGCTCCCGGAGCAGAAGCGCTGGCAGCGGGCCAAGCTCGCAGCCCAGGCTGGCAACTATCCTCTGGCTACCACACTGGTCAACAGCCTCAACAGCCTTGCACCCCAGGGCAAGCTGCTGCTGGAAATCGCCAAAAAACCGGAGATGCTCAACAACCCGGCACAGTTCGCTCCGGTGGATGAAGCGATGTCTGACGTAGTCGGCCTCGGCCTGCGCCGACTGGCCAAGCAAGATCCGCAGAAAGCCATGGAGATGCTTGACGGTTATTCGGCCAAAATGCACTTCTCCCATGAAGAGCAAGTGCAGATCGCCAAGGAGATCGGCCTCACTCTGGCACGCCGTTACGACGGTCGCGCTCTGGAGGTCATGACCAAATACGACCCGGACCTGCGCGACAACACGGTCACCGAATGGCGCTTGCGTCTGCTGCTGCGCCTCGGTCGCTGGGAAGATGCCTACGAACTCAGCCGTCGCCTGCCCAAAGACCTGGCTGAAACCAATCGCTGGCGCTACTGGGAAGCCCGCTCACTGGAGCTGGCTCAACCACACAGTCCTCTGATTCCGGCACTCTACAAAGACGTGGCCAAGGAACGTGATTTCTATGGTTTCCTGGCGGCCGACCGGACCCAAAGCGCTTATCAGATCAACAACAAGCCGCTGGTACTGAGCCAGGCGTTGATCAATAAGGTTCGCAATACACCGGGCGTTCGCCGCGCGCTGGAGTTCCATGCACGCGGGCAGATCGTCGATGGCCGTCGCGAGTGGTACCACGTCAGCCGCCACTTCAACCGTGATGAAATGGTTGCCCAGGCTAAACTGGCCTACGACCTGAAATGGTACTTCCCAGCCATTCGTACCATCAGCCAGGCGCAGTACTGGGATGATCTGGATATCCGCTTCCCGATGGCGCATCGCGATACGCTGGTTCGTGAAGCCAACGTTCGCGGCCTGCATTCCAGTTGGGTTTTTGCGATCACGCGACAGGAAAGCGCCTTCATGGACGATGCCCGTTCCGGCGTTGGTGCCAGTGGCCTGATGCAACTGATGCCCGCTACCGCCAAGGAAACTGCGCGCAAATTCAGCATCCCGCTGGCTTCGCCACAACAGGTACTGGACCCGGATAAAAATATCCAGCTGGGCGCAGCCTATCTGAGCCAGGTCCATGCCCAGTTCAACGGCAACCGGGTGCTCGCCTCCGCTGCTTATAACGCAGGCCCCGGCCGCGTAAGACAGTGGCTCAAGGGTGCCAATCACCTGGCCTTTGATGTGTGGGTAGAAAGCATCCCGTTCGACGAAACCCGTCAGTACGTGCAGAACGTGCTGTCCTACTCGGTGATCTACGGCCAGAAGCTCAACTCGCCACAACCGCTGGTGGACTGGCATGAGCGGTTCTTTGATGATCTGTAAGTAACCACTGCAATACCCGATGCCAGTCAGCTCACCTGACTGGCATTTTTGTTTGTGATGCCGACTTCATTGCGCTGCAACAAAAGGCTGATCAACTGGTGCCTGATTCTGGACCTCACAGCTTCCGCATATATAACCCGCTCACCCTGTAGGAGCTCACGAGCACCGCGAGGCAGCGATAGCGTCCTGTCTGATACACCGCTATCGCGGCCTCGCGG